>NZ_DJBB01000050.1:0-28667 GCF_002429865.1 Empedobacter sp. UBA5987 | reverse complement strand
CCATTGTAAATAATTTTGTTTGAAGCGTTAGCTTCTGTTTTTTACAACTTCGAATTTCCTATAGCTCCATTATTCAAGGATTGACTTCGTTTTATTCGGCTATTTTTCCTTCTGTATATTTTATAATTTCAAATGAACTTCTCATCTTAGCAAACCCTCTCGGCATTTGCGGTTGCAAAGGTAATACTTATTTTTTAACTAACAAATTTTATTTAGAAAATTTTTATTTCAACAAGTCAATTTTACTTTCACTCTCAAACTCCTTTCGAAATCGGTTTGCAAAGGTAAAACTTATTTCTAAACTCGCAAATTTATTTTTAAATAAATTTTTTCGCTATACAAGTCCTTATGTCAATTTCAATACTACTCGTCTTTCGTATTGGGATTGCAAATATACAACCCATTTTTCCGAACTTCCAAACATACTTTACATTTATTTTACATTCTTCCCTTAAGTTGCTGGTACGATGGGAAATATTTTTTGTTTTTTTTAGATGTGAGAAGTGAGATATTAGATTTTAGATTNNCTTCCAAAAAAGAAAAGCAAAATGGATACTTTATGGTTATCGACTCGGGGAAAATTCTACTTCGTAGAATCTATTTATAAATAAAAAAAGCTCGAATAAATCGAGCTTCAGATAATTATTCATTTCATAATATTATACGAGATGTTCCAAAATTGTATTTAATTCTTGTAATTCGACCAAGAAACCATCGTGTCCAAAAATAGAATCAATTTCGATGAATTTTGCATTTGAAATATGATTCGCTATAAATTTTTGCTCACTTGGCGGAAATAATATATCCGAAGATATACCTATAACTATTGTATTGGATGAAATTTGAGCCAATGATTTCTCTAAAGACTCTCTCTTTCGAGCCAAATTTTGTGAATCCATCGCTTTCGAAAGTGTCCAATATGAATGTGCATTAAATCGATTTGCTAATTTTTCACCTTGATATTTTTGATAAGAAGACGCTTTGAAATCGTTGTAAACAGAATCCTTGTCTTTTTGCTTCTGTTCATATATAATATAGGTACGATAAGACAACATCGCAATTGTACGCGCCGCAATCAATCCATTTCTTCCTCCATCCTCAATTTTATCGTTAAAAGTTGAATCGGCTTCGATAGCCAAACGCTGCGATTCGTTGAACGCAATTCCCCATGGAGAATGTACCGCATTTGTCGCCAACAAAACCAAATTATCCACTTTAACTTGATCAAGTAACGTAAATTCTAACGCTTGTTGACCACCGAGTGAACCACCTATTAATAAATGAATAGTTGAAATTCCTAAATGATCTGCCAACAATTGGTGCGCATTTGCCATATCTTTTATCGTAATTGTAGGAAAATCTCGATAATAAGGCGAATTTGTTTCAGGATTTGTAGACAACGGATTTGTCGTTCCATAATTAGAACCAATCACATTGGCGCAAATAATAAAATGATCTTTTGGATTGAATAATTCATTTTCTCCAAAAAGACCAGCCCACCAATCAAAAACATCCGAGTTTGCCGTTAAAGCATGACAAACCCAGATGATATTATTTTTTTCGGGATTCAACGTTCCCGCTGTATGATAAGCAATGGTTAAATTTTCGAGAATTTGACCATTTTCTAATTGAAATGGCTTTGTATAATTATATTGATGAAAATTCACTGAATAAATTTATAACTAAAATACTTTGTTTATTTAATTTTATCAAAAGCTCGTTGAAGATCATTTTTGATATCATCAATATATTCAATTCCGACAGAAAGACGCAATAAACCAGGAAAAACTCCAGCAGATTTTTGTTCATCATCGCTCAGTTGTTGATGAGTTGTTGCAGAAGGATGAATAATTAACGATTTTGCATCGCCAACATTTGCCAAATGACTAATCAATTCTAAACTATCAATAAATTGATTCGCTTTGTCTGCATCACCTTTAATTTGGAATGATAAAACAGCTCCGAAACCATTTTTCAAATATTTTTTTGCCAAATGATGACTTGGAGAAGTAATTAATCCAGGATAATTCACTTTTTCAACTTGCGGATGAAGTTCTAACCAACGCGCAATTTCTAACGTATTGTCCAAATGTTTCTGAACTCTTAACGACAACGTCTCTAAACCTTGTAACAATAAAAAAGAATTGAACGGTGAAATTGCTGGACCAAAATCGCGCAAACCTTCGACGCGGGCACGAATAATAAACTGAATATTACCAAAAGGACCATTCACTCCAAAAACATCGGAAAAAACTAAACCATGATAACCTTCTGATGGTTCAGAAAATTGTGGAAATCTACCATTACCCCAATTATAATTTCCACCATCCACGATAACTCCACCGATAGAAGTTCCGTGTCCACCGATCCATTTTGTTGCAGATTCTACGACAACGTTTGCTCCATGCTCTAAAGGTTTGAAAATATAACCGCCCACACCAAACGTATTATCCACAATAAATGGAATGTTATATTTTTGTGCAATTGCAGCGATTGCTTCAAAATCTGGAACATTAAAACTCGGATTTCCTATCGTTTCTGCATAAATCGCTTTTGTATTTTCATCAATTAATGATTCAATTTTTGTTGGATCTGCATCTTCAGCAAAGCGAACATCAACACCTAAACGCTTAAAACCAACTTTGAATTGATTATATGTTCCGCCATAAAGATTAGAAGCCGAAACAAAATTATCTCCTGATTCTAAAATATTATTTAAAGCAATAAATTGTGCCGCTTGTCCCGATGAAACAGCTAATGCCGCAACACCACCTTCCAGCGCAGCAATACGTTTTTCGAAAACGTCGGTTGTTGGATTTTGAATTCTTGTGTAAATGTTACCAAATTCTTTCAAAGCAAATAAATTTGCTCCGTGTTCGGCATCATTAAATACATAAGAAGATGTTTGATAAATTGGAACAGCTCGAGAGCCTGTTGTTGGGTCTACTTCTTGACCTGCGTGTACTTGTAAAGTATCGAAATGTAATTGTTTTTCTGTTGACATAATAAAATTGTTTTGAATGTGACTACGATTAATAAATAGTAGGTAGGTTAGTTAGCTAAAATTAGCAGCTGCACATTCGAATTTTACTATTGATACAATTATAGATGCTGTGAAGCAGGACGCCGTGTCCAAAAGAATGTTTTTTAGAATTGTACTTCATCTTTAAAAATTATTCATTTCTAACTACACTTTGTAGTTTTATATTTTATGTGAAATTAGAATAATTTTCTAAATAATAAAATTTATAATTAGTTTTTAGAAAATAAATCTATAAAATTGATTTAAAAAGAATATTCATGCCAAAAAGTTAAAAATATTTCTTTCGAAATCTATAAAAAGGATTTAAACAGAATAAAATTTGAAGTAAAAAAGAGAATATTAAGTAGAAAACATAAAAAAAGGAGATCAAAATTGATCTCCTTTTAAGTTTTATGATAAAAAAGTAATTAGTTTGCTAAAACGATTACTTTATTATTGTTCATTTCTATTGTTCCTCCTTTGATATCTAACAATAATGTAGATTCATTAGATGGAGAACTGTAAACTTTGCCAGATTGATTATCGAAATCTTCGAAAGTTTTTGTGTGAACTTTAATTTTGATTGTTCCTTCACCTAAAGTTGCAACGATAGGAGCGTGGTTATTTAATAACTGAAATTCACCATCTTTCCCTGGTAAAGTAACAGCATCTACTTCTGCATCGAAAACTACGAATTCTGGCGTAATAATTTGTAAGTGCATAATCCTATTGTTTTTAAAAAAAAGAGTACTTAGCAACTTTCAAAAAGAAAAGAAACGTAAGCACTCTTTATATGGTTAAATTATATTATTTAGCTTCTGCTAACATTTTTTCTCCAGCTTCAATCGCTTCTTCGATTGTACCACGTAAGTTGAATGCAGCCTCAGGATATTGGTCAACTTCACCATCTAAGATCATGTTGAATCCTTTGATTGTATCTTTGATGTCTACTAAAACACCTGGGATACCTGTAAACTGTTCTGCAACGTGGAATGGTTGAGATAAGAAACGTTGGATACGACGTGCACGGTGTACAACTAATTTATCCTCTTCTGATAACTCTTCCATACCTAGAATCGCGATGATATCTTGTAAAGCATTGTAACGTTGTAAGATTTCTTTTACACGTTGTGCTGTTTCGTAATGTTCTTTACCAATAATTGCTGGTGATAAGATACGAGATGTAGAGTTCAATGGATCTACCGCTGGGTAAATACCTAATGAAGCAATTTTACGATCTAATACCGTTGTAGCATCTAAGTGCGCGAAAGTCGTAGCTGGCGCAGGGTCAGTTAAATCATCGGCAGGTACATATACTGCTTGTACAGATGTAATAGATCCGTTTTTAGTAGATGTAATACGCTCTTGCATAGCACCCATTTCAGTTGCTAATGTTGGCTGATAACCTACGGCTGATGGCATACGTCCTAATAAGGCAGAAACCTCAGAACCTGCTTGTGTAAAACGGAAGATATTATCTACGAAGAATAATACGTCACGTCCTTGACCTTGTCCATCTCCATCACGGAAATATTCAGCTAATGTTAAACCTGTTAAAGCAACACGAGCACGTGCACCTGGAGGTTCATTCATTTGTCCGAAAACGAAAGCAGCTTTAGACTCTTTCATGTTTTCGCTGTTTACTTTAGATAAATCCCAAGATCCACCTTCCATAGAGTGCATGAAATCTTCACCGTAATTAATTAATCCAGCTTCAATCATCTCACGCATTAAGTCATTACCTTCACGAGTACGCTCTCCAACACCAGCGAATACAGATAAACCTCCGTGTCCTTTAGCGATGTTGTTCATCAACTCCTGAATTAATACTGTTTTACCTACTCCGGCACCACCAAATAAACCAATTTTACCACCTTTTACGTATGGCTCTACTAAGTCAATTACTTTAATACCTGTAAATAAAACTTCTGCAGATGTTGATAATTCTTCGAATTTTGGAGCTGGACGGTGAATAGGTAAACCGTTTTCTTTGTCTAAATTCCCTAAACCATCAATAGCATCTCCAACTACATTAAATACACGTCCTTTGATGTCTTCTCCAATAGGAACCATAATTGGTTTTCCTAAAGCGATAACTTCTTGACCTCTTTGTAAACCATCAGAACTATCCATTGCGATACAACGTACAGTATCTTCACCGATGTGTTGCTCAACTTCAAGAATTAATGTTTCTTTTCCTTGACGAGGAACCTCTAATGCATCATAAATATTTGGAAGGCCTTCTGCGTTATCAAAAATAACGTCAATTACAGGTCCAATAACCTGTGCAATCTTACCTTTCTTTTGATTTGCCATTATATGAAATGATTTAGTTTATTTTATTTGGGTGCAAAGGTAAGTTAAAAACATTGTATAATTTATATACTTTTTAAGATTTTTGTCATAATATTTTGATTAGTAATCAGAATATTATAAACAACGAACTTCTAAAACAAAAATATCAATCCTTATCAACTCCATTTCCGCCATACATTTCTTGTACTTTTTTCTGATAATCTTCATAAATCTTATCAAATTCTCCTCTCGAAATTGTTTTATCAGAAATATTATTGAAATAAGAATTAAATTCTTTATCATTATTTATCGTTTCGATATTCGTCATTTTAACAATTGATGTTGAACCAGTTTCATTTTTAGGTTTTATTGTAATTTCTAAAACTAAGCCTGGAAGTCCACCAAAATTGTTTGGTCCACATTTCGTTTTTATACTTTTTGCAAACCATACTTCATACGTATTTTTAGATTTTTCCATTGTTGCTTTTGTGGCAACAATTCCATTTATCGTTTTAGTATCTCTACTAAAAACCCAATTTTCGTCTAACTTTAAGGGAGATTTTACTTTATAATTTCTATTTTCAATATTAATATCTTCGTAAATAATTTTTTCTACAGGATTAATAATTGTATAATTTATGGTATAACTTCCAATCATTTCCATATTATTACTATTCAATTTTGGTCGTTCTTTACTCAAACACAAATTGTTTTCATTGACAAACAAATCGTATGTTTTTGGCGATTCATATTGCTCAATTATATCAGGATAAGCTGCTAATCTCTTCTTTTCTTGCTCTGATAACAAGCTTTTCCCTTCATATTCAACTTTATAATTTTGAGCGAATAATGAAACAAATGGTAATAAAAAAAGTATAAATATCTTCATGATTGATTCTCTTGATGTTATGTCTATATTTAAATTTATAAAATCAATTTCATTAATCCTAATTTTATTTTACGACTTACTATAACAATCAGAATATTACAATCAAAGGAAATTAAAAATAGATTTGAAGTTCGATTTGAAAGCCTTAATTTTGTGCAAAATCATTTTTAGTGAACGTTTATCAATCCTTAGAAGAAATCAAACCTATCAAACGTCCTGTCCTTACTTTGGGCATGTTTGATGGTGTGCACATTGGACATCAATCTATTCTGAAACAACTCAATACAATTGCAAAAGAAATTGATGGAGAAAGTGTTTTGATTACTTTTAATCCACATCCCAGAATGGTTTTACAGCCAAATTGTGATCTTAAATTTTTGAACACTTTAGAGGAAAAAGAAAATGTTTTACGTCAATTTGGATTAGAACATTTGATTATTCAAGCGTTTACAAAAGATTTTTCACAAGTAACTTCTGTCGAATTTGTCAAAAATTTATTGGTTGATAAAATCAATATTGATACGTTAGTCATTGGTTACGATCATCATTTCGGGAAAAATAGAGAAGGAAATTTCGAGCAATTACAAGTTCTTTCGAAAGAATATGGTTTCAATTTGATTCAATTGCAAGCTGTCGAAGAAAATGATGTGGCGGTGAGTTCTACAAAAATTAGAAATGCACTTATCGAAGGAAATATCGCATATGCGAACAAAGCGTTAAACTATCATTATCCACTTTCTGGAGAAGTTGTTCATGGTGATAAAATTGGGCGTACACTTGGTTTTCCTACCGCTAATTTACAAGTTGATCCTAATAAATTGATTCCAAAAGATGGCGTTTATGCGGTTGATGTTTTTGTAGATAATCAAAAATATTTAGGTTTATTAAGTATCGGATTTCGAGAAACGGTTACCAATTCTCGCGAACATCGAGTAGAAGTGAATATATTGGATTTTGATCGAGAAATTTATGGAGAAACAATTTGCCTTGAATTTTTAGGACATTTGCGAGATGAAAAGAAATTTGACTCGTTAGATGATTTAATCATCGCGATGAATCAAGACAAAGAAAATGCAATAAAATTATATGGAAATAATTAAAAAAAGGTTCGCTAAAAGCGAACCTTTTTTTAATCTCTATTTATTATAATATTTAAATATTTCTTTTTTATTTTTTTCCAAAACTCCCAAAAGCGTTGCATCAACCTTTGGTTCGTTTGTTGTTAAAACAATTTTATCATTTACTTTTTCGAATGTAATGACAAGATTATTCGTTGTACTTTCAAACGAAATTTTATTTTTTGATTTCTTTTGTAATTTAAAATTAGTACGTAGAATATCCGATTTTACTGTAAACTTTAAAGGTTTATAAACAATTGCATATTTGTCAATTTCAGATTTTTTTGGAGAAACATCCATCATCGAAGCTGTTTCTAACGAAGCATTTGCAGCTCGTGTTTCTGCAACAACCGTCATTTTCATCACATCAGAAGTATCTTTCATTTTAGAAACACCCCTAATCACGACACCTGAAGCTTTTCCTGCTAACTTATCTGAGATAGCAGAATCTTTCAAATATCCCAAATTTTGACTATTTGCTTTAGCATATTGACCTTCTTTTTCTATCGAATCTAAAACCTTAGAACGAGCTTCCATTGCTTGCAGTCCTGATAAAGTAACTGGAGCATTTGGAGCGGACGCTTTAGATAATTGAGGAAAATATCCTTTATCATCAATTGCACCAGCAGAATGCCCTTCCATTACTTTATAAACAGGCTCTTTTGTAACTTTATCATTCTTTACTATTTCTAGAGGTTTTTCCAAATCTTTATCTTTCGATTCTAAAACCACTATTTCTTCTTGTTCAGGAGGTGATTGCTCAATAACTGGGACATTTGTTTTAACAATTTCAAGTGAATTTTCTCTATTTTCAGTATTAATATTCTCGATAAAAAGTACAAAGTAAGGAATCGCAATCAACGCGAAAACAGCAGCAGAAAACCATACACTCGAAACAAATTCGCGAATAGGTTTCTTTTTCTTTTCCTCGTTCTGCAAACCAGATTCAATACGTTTCCACACCAAATCTCTTGGTTTTTCGCCGACAGTTTCGTTTCTTCTTGATCGAAATAAATCTTCTATTGGATCGTTTGTGTTCACGATAAACTTGATTTTATATTTTCATTCTTACTTAACATTTCCTTCAATTTCGTCTTCGCTAAATTAAGTTGCGATTTCGATGTTCCTTCTGTAATGCCCAAACTTTCGGCAATTTCTTTGTGTTTATACCCCTCAATAACGTAGAGGGTAAACACGAGACGACAGCCTTCGGGTAGATAATCGAGGAGTTTCATCACATCATCTTCTTCTATTTGTTGCGAAGCTTCTTGGTTAGATGAAATGGAAGAGGAGTAATCGTCAACATTGAGATGAAAAATTTTATTTTTCCGCAACTCCATCAAACATTCATTAATCATAATTCTTCGCATCCATCCTTCAAAACTTCCTTCGAACGAATAATTCTCAAGATTCTGAAAAATTTTCAAGAATCCTTTTACCAACGCATCTTCCGCTTGTTGTATATCGGTAAAATAACGTTTACAAACCGCAAAAAATCGCGCATCATATTTTTCATAAAGCAGCCGCTGTGCTTTCGAATCATTGCTGATACAAGCTTTTATGAGTTGTTTTTCGTCCAAAATACTTTTTCTTTCTTATTATTTAGATGCGAAAATTACGCTTCTGGTTGCTTTGATAGCGTAAAATATTTGTTAAAGTTCTGAAAACTTATTCATTAAACATAAAAAAAAGTCGCTACAAGAGCGACTTTATATTCATTTTTAATTGATTTTTTTATCCAACTAAATTATGTTTTACTAGATATTCAGCAATTTGAACTGCATTTGTAGCTGCACCTTTGCGTAAATTATCTGCAACAATCCAACAATTTAATGCATTTGGTTGAGATAAATCACGACGTATACGTCCTACAAAAACATCGTCTTTTCCTTCTGAATAGAAAGCCATTGGATAAGTATTTGTGTCTGGATTATCTTGTACTGTTACACCTTCCTGTTCTGCTAATAATTTGCGAACTTCGGCTAAATCAAAATCATTCTCAAATTCAATATTCACCGACTCCGAATGTCCTCCTTGCACAGGAACACGAACCGCAGTAGCAGTGATATTCATTTCGTCCACACGCATAATTTTACGAGGCTCACGCGTTAATTTCAATTCTTCTTTTGTATAACCTGTTTCTTCATCAAAAACATCACAATGAGGCAATGCATTTTTGAAGATTTGATATGGATAAACTTTCGCAACATCACGTCCTTCAATTTCTCCATTCAATTGTTCAACTGCATCTTTACCAGTTCCTGTAACCGATTGATACGTAGAAACAACAACACGTTTAATTCCATATTTTTTATGCAAAGGATTTAACACCATTACCAACTGAATTGTAGAACAGTTAGGATTTGCGATAATTTTATCATTTGTTGTTAAAATATCTGCATTGATTTCTGGTACAATCAACGGACGATCTGGATCCATTCTCCAAGCCGATGAATTGTCAATTACAGTTGTTCCGACTTCTGCAAACTTAGGCGCCCACTGTTTGGAAGTTTCTCCACCTGCTGAAAAGATTGCGATATCAGCTCGCATTTCTACAGCATCCTGCATTGATACAATTTTGTATTCTTTTCCTTTGTATTCAATAGTTTTTCCTATTGATCTTTCTGATGCTACTGGTATAATTTCAGTGATTGGAAAATTTCTTTCTTCCAAAACTTGGAGCATAACTCTGCCGACCATTCCGGTAGCGCCTACGACTGCTATTCTCATTTGTTTATTAAATAATATATTAAAAAATTTCGAATTGCTAATTTACAGATTATTTTGATACATTTTTCTCTATTTCATAGGTTTAGCAATCAATTTGATATGATATATTTTATGTTATGATGTTAATTCAGGTTTTTAAACTTTTCCTCGAATTAAAATTTATAAAACTCTTTTTTATAAGAATTTTGAACACAAAAAAAGTGGAACAAATTGCTCCACTTTTTAAAATATTTTTGAAATAACCTTCAAATTTAGTCTTAAGCAAACTCGTTGTAAGCTGCTTTTAAGTTTTCTGCAATAGCTGCTGCAGAGTGCCCTTCGATGTGGTGACGCTCTAACATATGTACTAATTCACCATCTTTGAATAAAGCAACTGCTGGAGAACTTGGAGGAAATGGAGCAAAAAATTCACGTGCTTTTGCTACAGCATCTTTATCAAATCCTGCGAAAACTGTTGTTAAGTGTGTAGGAACTTTATCATTATCTAATGACATTACAACTCCTGGTCTTGCAGCACCTGCAGCACAACCACAAACACTATTTACCATTACCAAAGTTGTTCCTTCTTGTTTTATTGCTGCTTCTACTTGTTCTGGAGTAGTTAAATCTTCAAAACCATTAGAAGTCAACTGAGCCTTCATTGGCATTACTATTTCTGCTGGATACATATTGTTCTTTTTTTGTTTTAAATAAAAATAAATTATTTTCAAAGTTACATAATTCTAAAACTTTTTAGAATACTTACTTTTGCAGTTACAAATTTACGTAGAATTTAGCAATATGAAATTGACTTTTGGTAAGAATGAGAAACTTAAAAGCAGAAAAGCATTCGATGAATTGTTTTCTGATGGAAAAACATTTGTTTCTCATCCGATTAGATTTGTCTACAAAATCAAACCGAAAGCGGATTACAATATAAGAGTAGGAGTAAGTGTTGGAAAGAAAAAATTCAAACACGCGGTTGATCGAAATTTATTGAAACGTCGTGCTAAAGAAGCTTACAGATTGAATAAATTGTTACTTGAACCTAATGAAAATTATTCGGTTGATTTGGTGATGATTTATACTTCTACAAAACATCAACCTTTTGAGGTGATAGAACAATCTGTCAAAACTTTATTAGAAAAATTAAACGAAGCGATACAAACAAAAAAAGATTAATCCTAGGATTAATCTTTTTCATTTATTATAAGTTGTAAAACTGTTTATTTCTTAAGATTTGCTTGCAATCTGAAAAAACTAAAGTATACAGATACTAAAATTAATCCACAAACTGATGCTCCAATTCCTAAAACGCTACGAAAGTTTTCTTCAGCCATAAAACCAGCTTTATAATCCATCTCATATAGGTTGTAACCTAAACCTATCAACAAAACGATTGTCGCGATATAAATATATGTTTTCATTAGATAATGAATTTTTAAATTTTAATTTCATTCATAAACAATGCACCGATATTTGACGTAAATAATTTGATTGCGATTGACAATAAAATTACTCCAAATACTTTTTTCAGTACCGATAAAACGCCAGGTCCCATCCATTTTTCGAGTTTTCCTGCGAATTTCAGCACCAAATATACGATTAACATATTTAATATAATCGCTATCACAATGTTAATATCTGCAAACTGCGAACGAAGCGAAAGTACAGTTGTCAACGATCCCGCACCCGCAACTAACGGAAACGCAATAGGAACGATGGATGCAGAGTTAGATTCGACTCCTTTCTGGATCTCAATTCCTAAAATCATTTCAATAGCGATGATAAAAATCACAAATGCACCAGCCACAGCAAATGACTGAACATCAACACCAACTAATTTCAAAATTTTTGTTCCGAAAAACAAAAACGAAATCATCATAATTCCTGCTGCAATCGAGGCTTTTTCGGACTGAATATGTCCAACTTTGCTCCGAATTCCTACAATAATTGGAATACTTCCTAAAATATCGATAACTGCAAAAAGTACGGCGAAAGTTGTTCCGATTTGATTGAAAGAGAATTTCTGAAAAAATGATATTATATTTTCCATTCGTATTTAGTTATAATTAATTGGTTGATGCAAAAATAGAAGTTTTTATGAACAATTTTTCATAAAAAAGCAATAAATCAATTCTTAATCCAACCAATTCTTAAAATCTGCCACTTTTTCGCGACTCACAATCATATCTTGTTCATTGTAAGTATTCAAAATTATTTTTAATCTTGAATTAGAATACATTGTAATTTCTTTAATCGAATCGATTTGGATGATTTGACTACGATTAATTCTAAAAAACTTTTTCGGGTCGATTTGTTCTTCTACTTTATCTAATGAAAAATCTACCAAATAATTTCGATTTTCTTTTGTATGAATATATGTTGCTTTGTTTTCACTAAAAAAACATTCGATATTCTCTGTTTCTATAATTTTGATTGATGTTCCGATTTTGATCGAAAAACGTTCTTTAAATTTTTCTGTTTGATTATTCGAAAAAAGATTTTTTAATTCATTTAGATTGAAACTTGAAGATGCTTGCTGAAATTGTTTTTCAAATTTTTCAATTGCAAACTTCAATTCCTCTTCATCAACAGGTTTCAACAAATAGTCAACCGAATTTAATTTAAACGCTTTCAATACATATTCGTCATAAGCCGTCGTAAAAATAATCGCAGACGAAACATTAACTTGATTAAAAATCTCAAACGACAAACCGTCTGATAACTGAATATCCAGAAAAATTAAATCTGGATTTGGATTCGTTTTCAACCACGCTACACTTTCTTCTACAGAATGCAACATTTCATGTATTTGATAACCCAATTTTTCTACACGTCGCTTTAATAAACGCGCAGCAGGCTTTTCATCTTCTATAATTAATATTTTCATCTTTTTTTAAGTTAGTTCACGAGTCGGTTTTCTCATAAAAATTTTATTCCAAACAAATAATAAAGCAAGTATAATGACAAAAATGATCAATGTTGCGAGATTTGTTTTTGCCATTAAAGCATGAATTGTTGCTGGAACAATAATCGATTTTGTTCGAATCGTTGAAAAGGTTAATACAAAAGAAAAAACAATGCACAATAACATGAAAATTCCAAAACCTCCAAATTGATCGAAATCCTTAAAAATTAATACATGCCAAACAGCCCAAAATATTCCTGTTATAATACTTTTTATTATCCAAAATATATTTCCAAGTGCATCATTCAAATAACCTCTCCAGGTATATTCTTCAGCAATATCATAAAGTAATGTTACCGAAATAAAGATTGTTGCCCATATATGTTTATTTATTCCATAGCTATTCTCAAATCCATAAATTGAATAACCAATGATTAGTATAAATGGAAAAATCAATGTTTTTAAACTTTCTTTTCCCAAAAGAGAAACTTCTTTTTTAATCTTAGAGAATTTATAGAAAAGTAAACTAATCAAAAAAATAATCAACCCATGATTCATATTCCAAGGCAGTTGAAAATCTACTAAACCTCCAAAAATCAATTGTAAAAAATTAGGACATTTACGAATCAGAAAAGTTCCTATCAATATCAATCCATAAAAAATGATTATTCTAATCCAATTTGTTTGCTTTATTTGACTTATAAAATTCATTTACTGCCACTTTTTATTTTGCTCTTTTTCCAAGATTTCTTTGGCTTTATTTTCTTCCCAACCAGAACCATACGCAAAAACTTTGACAGCATTTAATGCAACTCCCAATCCCCAACCTAAAACTGGCCAATAAAACCACCAATGTCCATTACTTGTAACTAAATTCAGAATAAAAAAGAATAAACTCATTACAACATAAGTTCCTAAATGTGCATAAAACTTTTTCAATTCTTTTGCGCGTTCTATTGCACGTAAATAAGCCTGTTGTTCGTCAAAATTTTGTGTGTTCATAGTTGTATTTTTTTGTGTTAATATGGGAAGTTCTACACGAAATAGTTGTTCATTTTTTTCGATGTTCACTTCTCGGTTAGAAATTAATTGATAACGATTAATAATATTTTTCAGCCCAATTCCTATCGAATCTTTAATGGTTTCTTTTGGTTGGAAAGAATTTTCAATTATCAAATAATTATCTTTTTTATAAATTTTAATTTTCAAAGGTTTTTGATCAGATACAATATTGTGTTTAATCGTATTTTCTAATAAAATCTGCAAAGAAAGTGGTACAATAAATTCGGTTTCAGAGAAAGTTATTTGTTCAATTTCGAAATCGATGCTATTTTCAAATCTTAATTTTAGAAGGTTGACATAGGTTTTTGCAAAATTTATTTCTTCTTGAATCGACACAACTTCTTTGTCTTTTTGTTCTAAAACATATCGATAAATCTTAGAAAGCGATGTTGTAAAATCTATCGCATTATCTGGATTTTCTTCAATCAAACCAGTTAAAACATTCAAACTATTGAATAAAAAATGTGGGTCTAATTGATTTTTTAAAGTTTCGAATTGTGCCGTTGCTGTTTCTGCTTTTGTTGATTCTATGACAATTTTACGTTCTAATTTATTTTTTTTTCGATCGATAATAAAGAATAAAAACAAAAAGAAAACCGTGATAACTGCAACTAAAAGATAATTGATCGATTGATCGTAAAAAATATATTTCTGCAAAAGGAGATTCGCAAACTCCACGAATACATAATACAATACCAACGTATAAATAATAGAACGTAAAAAATACTTTCTTAAAACTTTTTCTGGTTTAGGCGAATCTGGTACATCTGTTCTATATTCATTAAAAACGCTTGTATTCACAAAAGATGCTGCAACACTGAACGAAAAATATCCGATAAAATATTTGATAGCTTCTGGATGAAAAAATTGATTGAATGATACATTTGGAGATGTAAAAAATATCACGCTATAAATCAAAACATTGATTACAAATAGAATCAAAATATTACGAACAATTAACTTTTTGTCAGAAACAATAATTCCCTCAATGAATTTGTAAACAATAAATCCTAAGGCTATAAATTTCGTAGAATGACCAACTAATTTACCTAACTCAAAAGATGATGTTATAGGATATACCGATTCACTTTCATTTAAAATATATATAAATAATATCAATGAAATTAGAATAGAAAAAATTGTTATTAATCTTTTATTATATGGTTCCATATCAAGCAATCAAATTAATTAACCAAAAAATAATTTCGTGAATAAATTGTGCAACTAAAGCTATCATTATAGTACGTTTTTACATTCGTTATTCAACAAGGCTTCGGCACGATCTTTTCCCCATATCGGTTCATTATTCTTTGGCTTTTCAGTATCGAATAAAGCTAAAGATTTTTTTACATTTTTACAATCTTGTGTAATATCCATTCCTCTATATTTTGCAGCATTGATATTAAACTCAGCCAAACCTAAAACAGAACGCGGATTAGTTGGATTTAACATCAACGATTTTTGATAGATTTGTACTACTTCTGGATAATAAATTGCTCCATTTTGCATTGGATTCTGCACAATTTCTGCTGTTAAATACAAGGCTTTCAAATTGAGAATTTCTACATTTAATGGATTATTTCTGACTAAATCATCGATTTGAGTTTTTACATTCAAAAGAATTTTTTCATTTTTAGTAATATCTTTTGATTCGAACGTTTTCAAAACTTCAGAAAAAGTCAAGTAATATTTTGGTAACCATTCATTTGGATAATCATTTATTAATTGCTTAAAATTAGCTTCAGAAGAATGATTTCCTTTGTTCCATTCCGTTAAAGTTTTATTCATATCTGATTCAAAATTCTTTTGTGCAAAAGTTGATACAGTGAATAAAATTGCGATTGTTAAGAAAATTGTTTTCATCATTTGTGTTTTTTTATTTGTTGAGTCAAAGTTCTTACAAACACTTTTCGTTTGAAATTATATGTTACCGAATTGTCAATTTTTGAGGATGAGTTGTAAGAGCAAAAATAAAAGGGACAACTCAAAACTGAGATTGTCCCTTTTACTATCTAAAAAACTTGAAATTTATTTTCGTAATAATTCTTCGGAAATATTTTGCGTAGCTTCGAAAACTTCTTCTAAATTTTGATGCAAACCACCAAAGGCATATTTAGCTTGTCGTGCGTTGTTCAGCAACAATTTCCATTGTTCTACGGCTAATTCACTAACACCATTTTCGATCAATTTATTTGCAATCACCTCGTCAGAAAAATGAGCTAAATCTGTATTCGTTTTTAATAGCGCAGCATTACACAAAATATTTTCTTGTAATTGATAAAAATCTTTTTGGTCTTCAACGTTTATTTTTTGCTTCAATTCATCTAATTCAGCAGAAATTTGACTCGAATTTATCGTTGGTTTTTCAACCAAAGTAAACTTTTGGGTTTCTGTTTTTGGTTGGTATGATTCAAAATTATTTTGCTCGTTAAGAGGTTTTATTTTTGGTTCAATTTTTTGTTTTTGTGTCGGGTTATTTTTCTTTCTCATCAAAAATAAACTTCCAGCACTCAATGCAATTACACCACCAGTTAACCACAACCAACCGCTTTTTCCTTCTTTCACATCGTTCGTCATTTCTTCTATTTTATCAGAAATTGTCGAATCTGGTGAATTAGAAGCCACAGCCGTTGCAGAAGAAGTTTTAGAACCTGAAACAGACAAATTAATCGAATCTGATTTCAAGGTTACATATTTCTCTTTAACAGGATCGAAATAACAAAATTCTACAGGCGAAATCGTATATTCTCCTCCAAAATTTGGGACAAGAACTGTTTGCTCAGCAACTTTTCCTTTCATTCCTGTATCATAGGTTTTATATGCATCGCGTTTTTTCGGTGCGAATTTTTCTAAATTTTTTGGCGTCGTAATTTCAGGTAAATTAATCGTATTAAAGTTTCCTGTTCCAATAATTTCAACATCAAAATTTACACTTTCATTGGTTGTAACTTCTTTTTTATCAACCGAAGCGTTCATTTTAAATTGACCAACTGCACCGCTAAAATTCTTTGGCTTTCCTTCTTCTGGAAGTGCTTTTGCATTAATCACAACTGGATTACTACGCACTTCTACAGGCTCCGCTCCATACGTTGTTGGCAACACCACATCTACCGAAAACGGATCGATTTCTATCTTTCCTGGTTTTTGAGGAAAAACATAATAACGTGCAATTTCTTCGGAGAAATATTGTTTTCCTCCAACAATTTCTTGCTTGATATTTTCGGGAGAGCTTTTTACAATTTTTGGGCTTAATCCGTCTAAATTTCCTTGACGAAAGTTTTGTTTACGATTAAGATAAGATAAATCTTTTACGTATAATTTTACTGATAAACCAACTTGTTCGTTCACATAAGGATTCGTTTTCGAAACTTTACTTTGTAGAAAAACAGGCTGCGAAGTATTACTTCTAAAATTGTTGTGCGTCAACCCCGTTCCTTTCACTACAACATCGACAGGTTTCGATGTATAGGTTTTTCCATTAATCACAATTTTAGCAGCTCCAATTCGATATTTACCTTCTTTTTCAGCAACAAAAGCAAGGATAATTCCTTCTTCTATCACTCCTTTTCCATTCACATAAGAAACATTTTGCGAGCGTTGTTCACCTACAATTTGTAATCCATTATGTGGAGGATATTTCATTGGTTGATCAATCGAATAACTATCTGTATTAGATTCGATAAAAAAGCCCACGCTAAATGCTTCTCCTAAACTGACCTGTGTTTTATCTGCATCAGATTTAAAAGAAATTTGTTGTGCTAACGCTGTGATAGACGTTAAGGCAAACACTAAAAAGCTATTTAAAACGCTTGTCGTTGTCATTACCAATCCTTAGATGTTGTTGTTCGTTGTTTTTCTGCTTTTTGTTGAATAATTTTTCGTTGGGTTTTGGCTTCCTGATTTTGCAATGCTTTTAGCAAACCGTCTCCCAAATTATTCTTTGCATTATCTTGTTCTTTTCCGTCTCCATTATTTCCTTGTTTGATTTCTGGAGATTGATTATTTCCTTGTCCTTTATTGTTTCCATTTTCACCACCAGCTTTCGGGTTTCCTCCTTGATTTTGCTGTTTCTGCTGATCAGATTGTTGTTGTTGAGATTGATTCTGATTCTGATTTTGCTTTTGGTTATTTTGGTTTTGTTGATTCTGTTTATTTTGCTGCTGTTGTTGTTTTTGCTGATTATTTTGATCTTGTTTGTTTTGATCTTTATTATCCTTATTATTTTGATCTTTTTGTTTCTCACGTTCTTTTTCTAACATTTTTTTTGCTAATGCATAGTTGTAACGTGTTGCATCATCTTTTGGATCATTTCGTAAGGCTTGTTTGTAATTATCAACAGCATTTTGATAATCTTTTTCCTGCATAAAAGCATTTCCTAAATTGTGATAAGCCAAATGTTTATCATTATTCGTTTTAGATACTTCAGCAGAACGTTTGTAATGCGCTATACTTTCTTTGTAACGTTTTTGTTGAAATAAAGCATTTCCTAAATTGTAATTTGCTTTGACAGAAGTTGGATCTTCCATGGTAGCTTTCTTGTAGGCAACTTCTGCATTATCAAATTTTCCTTTTTGATAATACTCGTTTCCTTCAATAATGTAGCTTTTCGCTTTCGATTGACTATAACCAAAAACGGATAAAAGCATTATTCCTAAAAATCCTATTTGTTTTAAAAAGTACATCATTTTACCATACAAACTTACTATTTCTTTTTGTTAAAAATCTTATATTCAGATGTTAATAATTCCACAAAAAGTAAACAAACCGCAACCGCTAAAAACCACTGATAAATATGATTCATATCTCTTGTTGTAGAGTTAGCAATTTCGTTTTTATCTAATCGGGCTTTATACATTGATAATGCGGATAATGCATCTTGCGTATTATCCAAATGAATGTAAGTTCCGTTTGTATCTTGTGCCAATTTGCGAAGATTTTTATCTTCTAATTTTGTAATAACTATAGAACCTGTTTCGTCCTTTTTATAGTCTTCGGCGTAGCCATTGTAATACATCGGAATTGGAGCTCCTTTATCTGTTCCAACACCAACTGATACAATATGAATTCCGTTATCTTTTGCTATTTTAGAAGCTTGATTAACTGTATTTTCGTTGTCTTCTCCATCCGAAATTAGTACAATTAATTTACTTGTATTCGCCGATCCTTTGAATGTTTTTGCAGCTTCCTGAATCGCATTTAAGTAATTTGTCCCTTGGCTCGAAATTAACTCAGTATTAACATTTTGCAAATAACTTTCGATTGCAGCATAATCATTTGTCAATGGAGAAATCGTGTAAGCATTCGCTGCAAACGCAACCAAAGAAGCTCTATCTCCTCCTAATTGATGTAATGTTTCTGTAATTAATTTTGTTGCTTTTTCTAATCGCGAAGGAGCAACATCTTGTGCATTCATCGAACTTGATAAATCTAACAAGAAAACCATATCAATTCCTTCGCGCTTTACTTGCACATCTCGTTCACCATAAAGTGGATCCATCAATGCAATTACCATTAAAAATAAAGCCACACAAAATGCAATGATTTTGAAACCATAACGCTTTGAAGAAGTGATTGGAAAAACAAATGGAAACAGTTCTTTATCTGCAAATGTTTTCTTTACACGTTCGCGCCATTGAAATACTGTTATCGATAGAAAAATAACGACAAACAATAAAATCATCAACCAAATATTATGTAATTCTCCCCACTGCATTAGATTAATTCTTTAAAAACGGTTCTTCGTAAAATGGCTTCTAATACCAAAATAATGAATGCAGGCAATAAGAATCGTGCAAACAATTCGGTATAATTATAATATTTGACTTCGTTAATCTCTGTTTTTTCAAGTTTATCAATTTCGTTATAAATGTTTTTCAAACTTTCATTGTTTGTTGCACGGAAATATAAACCTCCAGTTTTATCTGCAACTTCTTCTAACAGTTTTTCGTCAATTTGTACAGGACGCATCTCAAAAACGTAATCACCTAACATATCGTAACCAACAGGCATAGGCGCCATTCCGTTTGTTCCAATACCAATTGTATATACTTTTATCCCTTTCTCTGCTGCAATATCAGCGGCTTGTCTCGGTGAAACATACATCAAATCTCCAGAAGGATTTACACTTTCAACACCATCTGTAATCAAAATAACTACTTTAGATTTTGCTTTACTATTTTTAAGATGATTAACAGCTGTTGCCAAACCAACTCCAATTGCTGTTCCATCAGCTAAACTACCAGAATGTAACATTTCGATTTCTTGTATCAAAACATCACGATCTGTTGTTAATGGAACACGTGTCAAAGCTTCTCCAGAATATTCGACCAAACCAACTCTGTCCGTTTTTCTTCCAAGTGAAAAGTCTTTTGCAACTTCTTTTAACGCTGTTAAACGATCTGGTTTCAAATCGCGCGCTAACATACTCAATGACGTATCTACAGTCAATAAAATATCAACTCCTTCGTCCGATTTTACTTTTGTCGTAACATCTACATAACGTGGACGAGCTAAAGCAACAATGCACAAAACCATTGCGATAATTCGCATCAAAAATAAAAGTGGTTTGTACGTCGCTAACGAACTTTTTGCACCTCCAAATGCTTTGAGCGAAGGTAATTTTAAGGATGCTTTTTTCTGGCTCGTTTTGCGAATTTCTCTGAAAATAAAGAAAGGCAAAGCAAGCAATAAGAGTAAGATCCAAGGATTTTGAAACTCAAAATTTAGCATTCCTAATTGTTATTAAACTGTTTATATTTTTCTCCCGTCACTTGATCTTTTTTCAAATCTTCGTTCTCCGGAATTTCTAATGGTTTTACACGATCTACAAATTCATCTACCCAATTTCGGTGCGAAATATTTGTTGGTTCATCAAATTCTTGTTTTGCGAATTTTACCAAATCAGCATCGAACAAAAATTGTTTAAATTTCTGCACATCTTCTGGTAAAACATCTGGTTTTGTCGCAACATATTTTACCAAATCATCCGACAAAATTTCTAATGCCGAAAAGTTATAAATACGTCCTAAATATCGTCTTACAATAAATGATAATTGCGTGTAATATTCTTTTTGTTCACCACGTTTCAAATATTTCTTAGCATCCAAGGCTTTCAGACTTGCTTTCGCTTCGTCATAAGGCGTTTTGTACGAATCTTTGCCAGATAATTTCGATTTTGCGCGAACATATAATACAACCAAAACAATTCCGATAATAAATAAAATCAACGCAATAATGCCGTACAACCAATATTTATTCCAATAATCTCCAATAGAATATTCTTCTTCCATCACAGGTTTTATCGGGAAAATTGCATTTTTCGTTGTATCAATTGCAATATCTTGAATATCAATTTCGAGTTGTTTTGTTGTTAAATCTTTTCCATTTTTCTGAATGATAAATGATGGAATATTAAATTTCCCTGCATCATATCCAGTCAATTCTAAATGTTGAACAATTTCAGATTTTCCATCCGTTTTTACCGTGTCAATTTTTTGACCTAAAACTTCGATGTGATGATTAATTGAATCTGAAATCGTAGGAAATACAACTTTATCTCCTTCTTTGTAATCAATTTTTACTTCATATTGGATTGGCTCGCCAATTTTGATTGTCGTGCGATCTAATTTTGGCGTAATTTCTTGCGCAAACGAAAATTGAAGGATAAAAAAACTTACTAAAAGCAATAAATTCTTCATTAGGCTTTATGACTTTTAAAGTAGTTTAACAATGGGCGAACATAATCTTCGTCGGTACGAATACTGATTGCGCCTGAATGATTTTTCTTGAAAATAGATTGATAACGTTGATCTAAATCACGATAATATTGCGCATATTGTTGACGCAATTTCTTCGATGAAGTATCTATCAAGCGGATTTCGCCTGTTTCGTTATCTTGCACATGAACCAAACCTACATCTGGAAAAGATTGTTCTTTTTCATCATAAACTCTAATTCCAGTCACATCATGTTTTTTTGCTACGATTCGCAACGCTTTTTCATAATCAGACGAATCAATAAAATCTGAAAGAATAAAAACATTTGATTTTCGGCGAACCAAATTCATAAATGTTTCCAAAGTCTCTGCTAAATCAGTTTTCTTACTTTTTGGCTCATACGAAACAATTTCTCTCACCAAACGCAACACATGTTGTTTTCCTTTTTTGGGTGGAATAAATTTCTCCACTTGATCCGAATATAATATCAAACCAACTTTATCATTATAAGTAATTGCCGAAAAAGCCAATGTAGCGCTCAATTCAGCAATTGTTTCCATTTTAATTTGTTTTCGTGTTCCAAAGTTTTCAGAATTCGAAACATCAACCAATAAAAACATGGTTAATTCTCGTTCTTCTTCAAAAACTTTTACATAAGGTTCGCTATATCGAGCCGTTTTATTCCAATCGATATTACGAACGTCATCACCGTATTGATAAGGACGAATTTCACTAAAAATCATACCTCTTCCTTTGAATGAACTGTGATATTCACCCATAAAAAGGTTGCTCGCTTTACGCTTGCTTTTTAGCTCAATACGTTTTACACGTTTGATGATTTCTTTTGCATCCAAAGTTTAAATGATTTTGAATAGTGGTTTAAGGAACTGGAACAACATTAAGAATATTGTCTATAATTTCTTCTGGCGTAACATTTTCTGCTTCTGCTTCGTAGCTAATTCCGATACGATGACGCAACACATCTTTTGCCATTGCACGCACATCATCTGGAATAACATAAGCGCGTTTACGTAAAAATGCATACACTTTAGAAGCTTGTGCCAAATTGATTGATCCACGAGGTGAAGAACCAAACGAAATCATTGGAACCAATTTTTCTAATCCAACTTTTTCTGGAAAACGAGTTGCGAAAATAATATCCAAAATATATTTTTCAATTTTTTCGTCCATATAAACTTGTTTCACCATTTCGCGCGCATCCAACAATTCTTGAATAGAAATTACTTTCTCAATTTTTGGAAAAGATTGATTAATCGAATTTCTTAAAATCAAACGTTCTGCTTCAAATTCCGGATAAGTAATTACAGTTTTCAACATAAAACGGTCAACTTGCGCTTCTGGCAAAGGATAAGTTCCTTCTTGTTCCACTGGATTTTGAGTTGCCAAAACCAAGAAAGGTTTTTGTAATGGATACGTTTCATCACCAATTGTTACTTGACGCTCTTGCATTGCTTCTAACAAGGCAGATTGTACTTTTGCAGGCGAACGGTTAATCTCATCAGCTAAAACAAAATTGGCGAATATTGGTCCTTTTTTGATTCTAAAATCGTTTTCTTTTACATTGTAAATAAGTGTTCCCACAACATCGGCAGGTAACAAATCTGGTGTAAATTGTATACGAGAAAAAGATCCATCAACAGCATCAGATAATGTTTTAATCGCCAATGTTTTTGCTAATCCAGGAACACCTTCTAATAAAACGTGTCCATTTCCAAGTAATCCGATTAATAGACTTTCAATCATTTTTTCTTGTCCAATAATCGCTTTATTTATTTCCGATGTCAACCTTGCAATGCTTTCGCTTTTTGCTTCTATTTGTTGGTTTAGTTGTTGTATATCCAAAATTTCGTTGAAATTAATGTTTATATTATTGATTCAAATTTCCTCTAAAATTAACAAATACAATTGATTTAGAAATTAAAACTTTCATACAATATTGTTAAACTTTGTTAAGACAAAAGTAGTGTACCAAACGTTTTGATTATTATTTTCAGTAAAATTTTTCCAAGACTTACAAACTAATTATAAACAATAAACGTTTCCAAATAATATTTCTTTAAATGATTATACAATAACTATTTAAAGAATATTTATATTTTTACTGAAAAACAATACTGTATGAAGAATTATTTACTGATGATTTGCTTTATAACAAGCATTTTAACTTTTGCTCAAAAGATTCAGGTTGTATCTGGAAACACTGATTTTTTAAAAGATCAAAAAGAAATTAATGTTCAACTATTATTTGATGATGTTAAATTTTATGATGAAAATAAAACTGAAACTGAATATTTAGAGAAACGTGAAAAAGATGTTTTAAATAATCCGAAAAGAGGAGAAAATTATTGGAAACAATGGCTTGCAGATTGGAATGAAAATAGAAATGTTACTTTTTTGGATAAATTTATAAAAGGAACTACTAAATCTAAAAAATTAAATTTTGTAAAAAATCCAGCTGCAAAATATACTTTGATTATCAATTCTGAATGGATTTATCCTGGTTATCATGCTGGTATAGCTATTGAACCAGCAAAACTAAGCACAAATTTAAATTTTGTTGAAACTGCAAATCCTTCTAACATTTTACTTTCTATAAAATCGGATAAAGTAAAAGGAACTTCGGGTAAAAATGATTTTGTTATGGAATACGGTCGAATTGCTTCTGCTTACGAATCAACTGGAAAATTATTAGGAAAAGAATTGAAATAATTTTTCAAAAAAATACATCAAAATCCATTCGATAAAGAATGGATTTTTTTATTTAATAAATTTGACATTTTTGTTAAAAACTTTAATAAATCCTTGATTTCACCGATACTTAACACTCGTTTACCTCAATATTTTTGACGTCTTTTTTTTGTGTTGCAACTTTGTTTCAAGAAAAATGAAAAGAATATAATTCTAACATTTAGTTGTAAACAAAAACATAGATTATGAGAAAAGCATTTTTATTAGCAAGTATGGTGATGGTGATGGCAGTTTCTGCTCAACAAAGACCACAAGGAAATAATCAACAACAAAAGGATAAAGTAGAACATACGCAAACAAATTCTGTTGATAGACAGTTAAAAAAATTTGATCAATATAATTTGAGTTCTACTCAAAAGAAAAAAGTAAAATCGTTGTTAGAAAGTAGAGATTCTGACATGAAAAAAGAATTTGCGAACAGAGACAAAAATTCTACTCAAAAAGGAGAAAGAGGTTCTCGACCAGAAAAAGGTACAAACGATTTTGATATTAAATTAGAGAAAATTTTAGACAAAAATCAGTTCAATCAATACAAACAAGATCGTGAAAAACGTATGAAATCTGATAAATTTAGTATGCACAAAAAACGTGATGCAAAAGGAAATAGACCTTCGTCTAAATGTGCATAAAATCATAAAAAATAGGGTTAACCTATAAATTTTGATGGTTAACCTCTATTAATTTAAATTTTGAAAGAATATTTTAAAATTTGTATGAGTTTTAAAATTATTATTGAATAGCACAATGTGTTATTTTATTTCATAAGTAAGTTTTTTTAAAGTAGTTTTTAAAATTCATTTTCATTCAATTATCAAGTGAAAAGCGAGCTAAATCGGCTCGCTTTTCTTTTTTTATTCTTCTGGCATTGCTTGCCATTTTTTATAAAGATTAATGATGAAATAAAAACTTATTAAATATAAAATTGGATTGATGTAAAGAAAAATTTTTGCAAATTCTTGTAACATCAATAATTCTTTATTTGTTTGTCTAAACTCATAAATATTCATATGTTTATTTGCTTCATATAACATTTCTTCACGCAAATCTGTGTAAAAACTAAGCATCACAATTCCAATAAAAATATTGGTCGCAACAAACCAATTAAGATTAACACCTGTCAAAACTTTATATTTTTTGGAACGTAAGCCAATTAGTGTAATCACTATAAATGCAATGTAAAAAACAAATAAAATAATATAAGGTGTGAATTGTGTATAACCAATACTCGCATCGATAGAAATTCCGAAAACGCTTCCTAAAATTGCCAAAATTCCTGCGCCAATTAATGAAATTAACCAAACTTTGAACGAACTAAATCTGAATGTAATGATAAGAACGGTAATAACTAAAGCGATTAGTAAATAATACTGAATATGTTCTAACCAAGTGGAACTATATTTCGAAAACTCAATATTTTCATACACTTTGTTTAAACTATCTTGGTGGATATAATCATTCAGTTTTTTATCTACAGTTTGATAAGGATCAATATAATTCAATTTATGATCAATGAAATAATACGGATATTGAGGCAAATAATCAATCCACTTTTTATGTTTGAACTGATACCCAATTTCTTGCTTTTTTAATAAATCGGTATAATTATTCAATAAATTTTCAATTACTTTTCGATCATTTTTTTGCAACAAAGCAATCCATTGTTCATCATAAAATTGATGATTTAAAGTAGAATCTTTCGGATTGTTAAAAACCAAAAAACTATAATTATACAAACTTGCTAAGTTGTAATAAACATCTGGTTTTCCAGCAGAATTTAATGATACTGCAGCAGAATCGACAACAGCATAAGTTGAATCTACAGCTGCTGTAGTAGGATAGTCCATTTCTTCTTGAAATGAATCTGTAGATGAATTATTCTTTTTTAGAGGTTGATACGTTTGATTAAAATTAATTTTAGAATAACTAAATCGCTCCGGAAAATAATCTCTTAATAAGGTTTCAAATTCAGGATTTCTGAAATACGGATCCAAAAAAGCATCATATGAGTATGTTGGATTTTTTCTTAAATATTCTCTCTTATTTTTTTCATATAATTCTCTTGTTTCTTTTTCCAAAACCAACGAATCAAAAGCTGGAACAGACAAATTTCTCGAATAATTATCGTATCCAAAATTTGGTTGCAACGTAAAACCTTGCGTTCTATTTATAATATCGATATCTTTCAAATATTGTTCTTCGCTCATATAATTTGAAACCCGAAATTTAAGACCAGTTTTGAATGAATTTGGCACATAAAACATCAAAAATATAATAAAGAAAACGGCCAGAAATTCTTTGAATAAATAATTTCTTGAGGTAGGGTAATTTGATTTGAAACGATTATTTTTTATATAGAAATACAACCAAATAACGCCGATAATGACACCAATTAATAGATAATAAATTGCAATTCCTGAGTTGAAAAACACTTCATAAAATCCAGTTTCTTGCAGTTGAGATTTTTTAGTAAAAAACAAAAAACCATTGATAAATGCAATCAAGTTGAAAACTAAAACCGTCAACAAAATCCAAATAAATTTCAGATTCCAAATCAATGGATATTTGGTAATTAAAGTTTGATTTATTTTTTTGAACATAGTTGGTTAGTTTTAATTGACAAAAAAGCGACGACTTGATTTCGAAATATCTCGAATGTATTTTACTTTCAATGATGATTTTCCGATTTCGGACAGAATCATATTCATCGAAATTTCATCATCAAAATACGCGATATATGATCCTCCATTGAATTTTATTTGCTTAATTTCGATGTTAGATAAAGCTGTTAATAACTCTTCTTTTGTGTTTTCCACATCAATTTCAACAATCGTAAAATCACCTTCCAAATCATTTGTATCTCCTTGTATTTTAAGCATTCCTTGCTCCAAAAAGAGAACTTCTGTCGATACTTTTTCAACTTCGTACAATTGTTGAGAACTCAAAATAACACCAAAAGGATTGCGAATAGATTGCGATAAAAATTTCAAATCTTCGAGAATAATTTGTTGCGCCAAAATATCCAAATTCGCCAAAGGTTCATCTAGCAACAATACTTTTGGGCGACGCAATAACGTTCGCGCCAACTCGAATCGCATTTTATAACCAGACGACAATTGTCGCCATTGCAAATCCTTGTACGGCCAAAGCCCCAAACGCGCCAACATAACATTCGCCAACAACCAATTTTCTTCGTTGTAAATATCATAACATGTCAAGGTAAATTGCAGATTTTCCATCAACGAACCATATAAAACCTCAATTCGCTGTGGCACATAAACCAATTTAGTTTTCAGCTCGAAACTAAACGGTTTTGCTTTAGAAAAATGATAATTTATTTCGCCAGAAGTTGGTTTCAATTCACCACAAATCAAACGTAATAAAGTTGTTTTTCCATTTCCATTTTCTCCAACTAATCCAACAACTTCTCGTGATTTCAAATCAAAAGTAATGGGATGAAGTTTAAAATTTCGACGATGATAAACTTTTTCAACATTGTTGGTTGATATCAATGTTTCTTCTTTTTGAAAGGGCGGAGGAGGAGCTTGTTTCAACTTTTCCACCAATTGTAAAGCTTGCGTTGTTTTATTTTCGTTCGTAGAATTCTCGTTGTAATAAAGATTCGAATAGGAGATAATCTCTTTGTAAAAAGATTTCTCACCCAAATCCAACACACAATCAATTAATCGACGATAACCCAAATCGAGATCATTGTGCTGCAAATGATTTTCTACTTCGTTTAGTCGTTGGTTAAATTCATTCATAGATTGATTATTAAATCATTACGAATATAACAATCCTTTTCTATAAATAAAATGGCTAATTGTAGGGAGATTTCAGTTTCAACAATTTTTGATAAACTATCTTAATTACTTTTTAATTTATTATTTATCAAATATTTATAATTAACAATTTTAACTTTATTGAATCAATTTAGTTCTAAAATCATCATTATTCACAAGTTTTAATAAAGTCTATTCATAACTTTTTAATTCATTTATATTAAATAGTTTACTATTAACAATTTAAGTAATTAATCAAGCTATAAACATTCTTTTTATAACTCAGTTGAAAAGTGGTTAATTTATTAAATAACAATCAATTACTATTAACAATTACCAAAAAGAAATAAACTCAGTTTCTCATATGGTGTGATCTTGAAACGAGTTCCTTTAGATTT
>NZ_DJBB01000020.1:14655-55295 GCF_002429865.1 Empedobacter sp. UBA5987 | reverse complement strand
AAAAATCCAAGCCCTAACTTTTTAACTTACACACTTCGTGGGATAGTGTCTATTCTTAAAACTAAAAAGAGTTCCAATATTTTTTGGAACTCTTTTTTTATTTGGGTTAATATTTTATTTTTTTATTGAACTTCTTTTTTGAATAATTTATTCAACGTTACAGCAATAGCACCATCCCCAGTTACATTTCCTGCTGTCCCGAAACTATCCATTGCGATATAAAGTGCAATCATCAATGCTTGATTTTCTGCATTAAATCCTAACATAGAAGCAATAATACCAATTGCTGCCATAATCGCTCCACCAGGAACTCCAGGAGCTGCAACCATTGCAATTCCAAGCATCATGATAAATCCTAAAAATTGAACAAAATCAATTTCCATTCCTTGGATTAACATCAATGCTAAACAACAACAAACGATTTTTAACATCGAACCAGATAAATGAATTGTCGCACACAACGGCACAGCGAAATTAGCAATTTCGTCACGAACACCAATTTTCTTTACTTGCGCAATTGTTACAGGAATTGTAGCCGCTGAAGATTGTGTTCCTAATGCTGTGAAATAGGCTGGTAACATCAATTTCATCATGCTAAATGGATTCTTTTTCGCGATAATTCCAGCAATTGTAAATTGAAGTACTAACAAGAAAACATGTAGCACGAAAATTACACCAATTATTTTCAAAAATACATTCATAATTGTTACCACTTGTCCTGAATATGACATGTTCAAGAAAATCCCGAAAATGAAAATTGGTAATAATGGAATGATTAAATTTTGAATTAAATACGTAATAATTTCTTCAAAATCATCTGCAAATTTCCCAAAAGTCGAATCTTTCAATCGTGATAATCCAATTCCGAAAAGAAATGAAAATACCAAAGCAGGCATTACATCAAATAACGGAGGAAATTCTATCGAAAAGTATGGTGTAAATTCTTTTGCTTTTTCGGCTAAATTAATTTGACCAGTTTGATGTTCTAATAATTGTGGAAAGATAGACATACTCGCTGAGTAACCTAATAATCCTGAAAAAATGGTTGATCCGTAAGCAATTAAAACGGTTGCTAATAATAATTTTCCGGCTGTTTGTCCTAATCTTCCAATTGATGGAACAATTAATCCAACAATGATTAATGGAATCAAAAAGTTAAGTAATTCGCTAAAAAAATCATTGAAAGTCATAAAAATACGACCAATAGCTTCTGGTATTATTCCGCCGAGTGAAATTCCGAGTACAATGGCAAGAATAACTTTTACGAGTAAATTGTCTTTAAGTTTGTGCATAGTCAAATTTAGAAAAAATCCGTTCAATACAAGGTTTTAATTCTAAATCTTGATAAAAAGAAAAAGCGATGCTAAATTTTAGCATCGCTTTTTGGTATATAATTTTTGATAAAATTACTTTTTAGGTAAACGTACAATTCGGCTTGCATCGTTCGTATAAGCTTTGCTTCCGCTTATTTTTTTGTATGCAAACTTCGATGCCAAACGTGTATTTTCTGTTGTAATATTGTTGGTAACATCACCTTTATTATTCATTCTGTCCACAATATCGTAAGTTACGTCGTAACCTAATTGCTCGTAACGTGTCGGAAATTCACAATAAACTTCTTTGAAATCTTTGATCACACTTTGCACTTCCGTATCTCTTGTATTGATTAATCGCGCAGTACTAAACAAAAAACCAAATTCGCGGAATGCATCGATATTTTTTGCATTATCTGCGTTATAAACATCATAAACCGAAACCGATTTTATTCCGTAAGCTTTGATATTGTCTTTGTTAAATGTTTTTAATTTTTCTAAATATTGTTTTCCCAAATTATCATCATCACCAACTAAAACCGTAATAATTGGCGTATAATAATCTTCACCGTTAACTTTATCGTGTGGTTGAACAATTTTTGCAACACTATCTACAATGACAACATTTGCTTTCAACTGTTTTTCTAATTGTTTTTTCGTATAACTTGCTAACTCTTGATCGTCACGATTTGTTAATAAATAAACTTGTTCTCCAGCAAAGTTTTTCCCAATTTCTTCGATGATTTGATCTGCAATTACTTCATCTTTTGGATTAGAAATCAATAAATCATTGAAAGAATTTAACGAATCGTCATTTGCATAAGGCGAAATCACAGCGATACCAGAATTACTGAAGAAGTTGGCAACTTCTGTAATATCAGACGTGTTCAACGGGCCGATAACAGCATCCGTTTTACTAAAATCTGTTGTTGATAAAATATCTTGCAAGTTTCCGTTTTTCGTATCGATCACTTTCACATTTACATTTTTACCTTTTTTCGCCAAATGAGTCAACGCTAATTTAGCTCCAGTAAAAAATTGCATTGCTTGCGAATTTTTTAATTGCGGATTATTTGCAACATCAAAAGGTAGCATAATAGCAACATTAATTTCATTGTCATTAGCACGTTTCAACTTTCCTGCAGTTCCGTATTTGATGATTTTAGCATTTTTTTGCAATGGAATTTTAAGTGTCATTCCAGCTTTTAAACCATTGATTAAATCAGGATTTAAACGCAATAACTCATCTAAATTCGTGTTGTATTTTTCTAAAATTCCGTAAGCCGAATCTCCATTCTGAACAACATAGTTGATCGTGTTTTCTTCGATTACAACAGAACCAGATTTTTTAGGAATCGTTATCACCATTCCTTCTTTTACACCTGTTTGTAAAGCTGGATTTTCTGCATATAAATCGTCAACACTTACATTATACTGTTTTGCTAAAGTGTATAAAGTTTCTCCTTTTTTGATTAAATGCGTTCCTTTTGGAACAGAAAAAACTTTATTTGTCACATCTTTTGGAAGCTTGATTACGTCACCAATTTCTAAACCTCTTTCTTTGATTTGAGGGTTTAATGAGTTCAATGTTTCTTCCGAAATTTTATATTTTTTTGTCAAATTGTAAACCGTTTCTTTCGGCTCAATTGTAATATATTGATAATTATCGTCCGAAATTTTTACGTTTGACGTAGTCGTTTGTGTATTGGTTTCAGTTGGTTTGGTTGTCGTAGTTCCTTTACCTGGAATCACAATCAAATCACCTGGATGAATCCCATTTTTTTCAATTTTAGGATTGGCTTTATACAATTCTTCTTGCGAAACACCATATTGCTTCGAAATTCCGTAAACGGTTTCTTTTGCTTGAACTGTATGCGTTTTTTGTTGAGCATAAAGTGCTGATGCACCAACAAATAACAATAAAGCTAATATTTTTTTCATTTAGATGAATTTTCGTGGTCAAATATACAAATTATGTTTTGTTTAGAGTTCCTCTTTCAATGTATTTATGATGAACTCAAATTCAAAAGGTCGAAGACTATCTTCAATAAAATCAATGAAATACTGAATATTAATGTAATCAAAATCAGCAAAATTTTTCACACGTTCTTGCAAACCATTTTGTTGAGAAAGATCATTTAATAATTGCTCGATTCTCTTCAATAAATCTTCATTTTTTTTCACTTCTGCATGCACCAAACGTTGTTTTATTTTCTCAAAACCTTTCAACTGTTTTGTGCGCTGCGCTTGTATCATATCGGCAAAAGAAGATTCTGTTAACGAACTCAAATGTTCCAAACGTTCAAAAATGCTTTTTAATTCTTCTTCCAATTCAGGAAGTTTTGGAGCAATTTCTGATGAATTTATCGAACGTTTTTTTGTGATTGCTAAACTATTCGAAAATAAATCTTCGTTTGATAGATCTAATTTTTGTTGTTTTTCGTATTGTTTTTCAGTTCGGATTAACAATGAATTTCTCAAAACTAAAAGTGGAAAATCAACTTCAAATTGATTGAACATTTCTTTCAGTTGTAACCAATAAGCCATTTCGCCACCGCCGCCAACATAGGCAACATTTGGTAAAATTGTTTCTTGGTACAATGGTCTCAAAATCACATTTGGGCTAAATTTATCTGGATTTTGATGTAAATCGGCAATAATTTCTTCTTTCGAAAATTTGATTGAAGTGTTATTGACAAAATACGTTCCATTTTGTTCAACAATACGTTCGCGCGAATTATTTTGATTGATATAAAACAAATTTATCTCACGAGGATTCACTTGAATAGAATACCCCAATTGTTCTAATTTCTCATTGTGAGGTATTACTTTTTTGAACGATATTGACTGAATTAATTCTTCTTCAAAAGTTGGAATCATCAATTTTTTCAATTCTTTATCATCTCCATCAATCATCAACAATCCAAGATCTTTGAATAATAAATGAACCAATTTTCGTGTTGCGTCTGTCAAATTATCATTCGACAAATAAGAAGATTCAATCAAATTCTGTAGTTCCGTTTTCTTTTTTCCATTTGGAATTAATGACAAAAATGAATCAAAAACTTTTTGTAAACCATCTGTTGATAAACGTCCAACAGGTCCGCCAAACTCTTTTTCCCAATGAATAATTCGATCTCCAAATTTGAAATGATTAATTTCTTCGAAATCGTGATCTTCTGTCGCCATCCAAAACATCGGAACAAAATTGATTTCACTTTGTTCTTTATTGAGTTCTTTACAAGATTTGATAACTTGTAAAATTTTGTAAAAGAAAAAAATTGGACCAGTAAATAAATTTAACTGATGGCCAGTTGTAATTGTTACTGTATTCTTTTCTCTTAATTTTTTTAGATTATTTTGTTGCTTTTCAGATAAATCTAAATGACTCAATTGTTTAGAAATTTGATCAACAAGAATTGCTCTATTTTTATAATGTCCAAGTTTATTTTGAGCTTGTTTTATATAGTTTTCTTTGGTTGGAAATAGGTTGTAGAAGTCTTTCAAATTCTCATCTTGATTGATATAATTTAACATCAATTTTGAGAAATAATTTGAATCCTTAAGTGATATTGTTTCCATTTAATTTTTATTAATCGTTTGATGTACATCAATTGCTCTATCTGTTGCAAAAATGTCGACACCGTCTTTTTCTAAATCGCGGTAAAGTTGTCCATTTCTCGTCGAAGCACTTTTGTCTAGGTTTCCTAATGTTCCAAAAATGACCAAAATATCTTTGTCATGAATTTTATTTAAAAATGTTTTGTCATTGCGTCGAGTTCCCGTAAATGCAACCATTTTGTCTGTCGGGATTCCGCTGTTCATCATTTCATTAAATTCTCGTTCGTTTCGCATCGAAACAGACAATAACATATCTGGCGCAAGTTGATGCAACTTTTTCGCTTGACCAACTGTATACGTCACCAAAACAACCTGTTTTTGCATGTTTTCTTGTTCTATTGTCTTTACAATATCACGATAATCAACACCTTTTTTGATGTCAACCATAAAATAAATTGGTTTACTTTTTCCCCAATTTAACGCTTCTGCAAAAGTCGGAATTTTGTATGACGTTTGTTGTCCAAAATCATCTACCAAAAAGTATTCCTTAATGGTTTTTAAGTCAACTTGATTGACATCTTGTCGCCCTGTGCTTGTTCGTTGCAACGAATTATCGTGCATTAAAATAAGTTGATTATCCTTTGTTTCGGCAACATCAATCTCAAAAATTTGTATTCCTTTTTGATAAAGATGTTCAAAAGTTTCGACACAATTTTCTGGAAAATCATGTATTCCACTTCCTCCACGATGCGCGCTGACAAAATTTTTGTTTTTGGTCGAATATTTGAAGGATATTTCTTCGGATGAAGTATTTTGATGTGTTTCGGATTGATTTTTATTCGGATTACAACTAAAAATAGTCAGTAAACTGAACATTAAAATTCCGAGATAATATCGTTTAAAATAATTGAAATTCATATTTTTAAATAAAAAATTAAATTAATTCATTCTAAAATTGCGAATGAAGCTGTAAATTTAAACTGAAAATAATCAACAAAATAAATTATTATGGGACTTAGAACTTTTTTGAAAAGAATTTTAGGAAAAACGGAAACTGCGATTGATGTTGCGGGAGATAAATTTGACGATGTTTCGGCAACTGTAAAAAAAGCAGGAACATTGATTGCAGATGACGCATCGGATTTTGCGCGTAAAACAATCAATAATATAAAAGATGCTTCAGGTGATTTGAAAGAACAATCGAAAGAAGCCGCTAAAGATTTTAAAGAAAGATCGAAGCAAGATTATAACGAAGTAAAAGATATTGTGGAAAAGCAAATGAAAGAAACAAGTGCTTTTGTGAAAGAGAAAGTTTCGGATTTGAAAGAAACTTTTAAAGAAGAAAAAACAGAATTGGAAGAAAAAGCTGATGAGTTAAAAACAAAAGCCGAAAATAAATTAGACGAAGCTTCTGAAGACATTAAAAAAGAGACAAACGATTAAAGAGTCTTTATTTATTAAGTTTTATTACAATTTATAAATGTTAAATTTAACATTAGTTATTGATTATTATAAAATTGGTTTAATTTTTGATTTAATAATTTTTCCTCGAAATAATTAAAATGACTGAATACAAAGATCTCGAGCCCTCTACAAACCCTAAACATAAAAATGAATTCGTAAAGAATATTATTATTGCTGTTTTAGCAGTATCCTTGTTATTAGCTATTGGGTATATTGTATATTCTAAAGAAGCAAATGCAAAATCTTCGATAGAAATGCAAAGCGATATCAATGATTTGGAACGATCTAGAGAAATTCTGAAACAAGAATTACGTATAATTAGATCAGATTTTGATGATGCTAAAACTCGTGTTGTAAAAAAAGATTCTTCTTTAAGTTATCAAGATCGATTGATTTTGGAAAAACAAAAAGAGATTCAATCAATCTTAAATAAAGAAGGAATTACAAGTGGAGAATTGCAGCGTGCTAAACGTTTGATAACCTCTTTACAAGCAGATATTAAAGTTTATAAAGAAGAAATTGTTCGCTTGAAAGACGAAAATAAAAAGCTGACAAACAAGAATACAGAGTTAACTTCGGAAAATTCTCATTTAAATGAGCAGAAAAAAACTGTTGAATCAAATTTGAGTACTGAAAAAGAAAATCATCAGAATTTAATCAAAGAAACGAATTCCACTTTATCGATTTCTAACTATACAATAAAAGGTTTGCGAGTAAAATCGAGTGGAAAAGAAGTTGAAACGACACGAGCAAGAAGAATTGATAAAGTTCGTGTGTCTTTTGATTTGGATAAAAACTTGAATGCGACTTCAGAAACCAAAGAATTGTATGTATCTATTTATAAACCAAACGGCGAGATAGGAAAATTTAAAGGTGCTGATGCTGGTGAAACAACTTTACGTTCTGGATCTTCTGTAGAATATTCTGATCGTGTAAAAGTTAATTATAATAATATGTCTGGTTCAAGAGTTAATTTTGACTGGGTTGATTATGACTTTCCAAAAGGTGAATATAAAATCGATATTTACCAAAATGGATACAAAGTTGGTCAAAATGTGATTACACTTCGATAAATATTAAAATTATAAATACATAAAAAATCTCTTCAGTATTATTGAAGAGATTTTTTTATTTAACAATATTTCTCCTTCACTCCAAAACCAACCAAACTCAAAAAACCACTCATTCCTATAACAACGATAAGATTTCCTAAAGAAATTTCGATAGGAAAAAATACAAATCGTATTACTGAAATTATAGTTTTTAACAAGATAACTTTTAACCAAAAAATGTAATCAAATTTAGTTTTTGGAAGAATTTGTTTTGGCATTTTATACATCCAAAAAGCTATAAAAATCGCACCTAAAAATGTGCTAAAATGTTGTAGAAATTTATATCCCTTTACTTCGAGATTATTGAAAGGAATTTGAAACCAAGTTTCTTCTAAAGCTGGAATTAATTTCGCAAAATATCCCCATTCGTGTGTGAAAGCATCCCAAAAAAGATGCGAATAAGCTCCTATTATAATTGAAAGAATCACAATTATCCAATGTTTTTTGAAATAATCAATCCAATCAAAAATTAGGAATTGAGCAAATCGTTCTTTTAAAAAATAAGGTAAATGATGAATTAAAACATTTCGGACAAATAAGTGAAAAACGAAACAATAAATAAGAGCAATTGGTAAATCAAAATACAAAACGCCTCAAAACAAATGAATATACGTCGCTACAATCTCCATTCGAGAGAAATATTCTAAATCTGGCGACATCGAACCAATGATTAATCCCGTCATCGAAAACCAATTCGATTTTAGCTTTTTTAACGGAAGAACAATTGCTGGATGGCAAAAAGTTAGTGGCATTTAGAGTTTATTTTGATACAAAGTAAATCAAAATATCCATTAACTCCCAAAACGTTTGATGTTAACTTTTCGCTCCTTAATTTTCAGAATAAGCGGTTCATATTCTGTATTTTGTTCCTTTTCTACCGTTATTTTATTCAAATATGTTTTTGCATAAACATGTTCTGGTAAACTATTTTCAACAAGATGAAACGTATAATTTCCGACAGGTAAAAAAGCTGTATATTCACCTCTATCATTTGTTTTAACTGTAAATATCTGTCCATTTTCGTGATTAAAAATCAACGTAAACCCGAATAAATTTGCCGAAACCTGATACTCTAAATTTGAAGATAATTCATACTCAACTTTCCCTCTCACAACACCAGTTTGTTGCATTGGAATAGAAATAGAAGTCGTTTTCGCATTAATATTAACCGCGTAATCTTGTGCAAACCATTTTTGTCCAGGAAGTTTGATTAAATAATTACCATAAGGAACTTTTTTATACTTGATATTTCCTTCTAAATCTGTAATAAAATTCGTTTCATTTATCTTTACATTACGACTATCAGCCACTTTATCACCTTCGTCAAAAATACCATTTGCATTGTAATCATAAAACACAAACAAATTTAATGTTCCATCTTTTATATCTGTCACAGTGCGTTTCGCAGGTAAATTATATTGTACACCAACTTGCAAATAAGTTTGTTTGCTATTCAATGTTTTCGAATCGTAATGACTAAAATTAGCTTGTGTACTCACAATAAAATTATCAATTGGTTGATAATCTAAAGAAGCTCCAAAAGTTAAGGTATTTCCAAAATTTTTGTCAATATTATAATAAGTAGAAACTGCTGTATTCAATTTTTTCTGAAAAAAGCTTTGACGAAAACTCGCCGAATTTGTAAAACGTTCTAATTGATGATTTAAATTATTCATCGAATAAACTTCTGCAATCATCATACTTCCTCTTTGATAAATTGAGTTTAACTGAAAGTTTTTAACACTCCACGTTAATTGTCCATAAACAATTGGATCAGCATTTCTCAATTCTTTTAGTTCAGAAAATCCTCCCAAAGCATTCAACACCAACTGATGCACACGAGAATTAGACAACCACGTAAATGTTCCGTTCAAATAAGCTGATTTAAAGTCCATCGGCATATACTTAAACGTCTCATAATTCAGAATATTTGATTTTTCTAAATTCAATTTAGGAGAAACCGAAACATTAAAATGACTTGCCAATTTGAATGATATACCCGTCTCAAAACGTAACGCTTTCGACTCATTCGCTTTTGTATAATTCATCAAATATGGATCGATAGATTTCGGATTGTTATTGGTAACCGTTAACGAAGACCACAACGAAAATTTAGAAAACGTTCGTTGAAAACGCTGATTAAGATACAATGCTCCACGTCGTGTCCCCGGATAATATCCTGAGCTGTAATAATTGGAACTATAAAAATCAAATTTACCAATTGTTCCAGAAACATTTGCAGAAATCGACATCGAGTTTTCAACATCATTTGTCTCTTTAAATTTTGACAAACCATACCCAAATTTCACTGAATGATTCCACTTATTTGGTGTAACCCATTTGTAACCATTTGTCAAAATAAAGTTCGTTGTAGAATAAGTTCTATCAAACAAAGCTGTTGTTTCTAATTCGTTTTTATCTTTTATTAAAAATCGTCCATTCGCAAAAGTTGTGTTGCTATTCTTGAAAACATCGTTCGTCAAATCATCTAATAAATTATAATTTTTTTCGACCGTTCCGACTACAATTCGGTTATCATTCTTATCATAATTATTAAAAAACATCACTCCTCGTCCGTTAACTGGAATATCAAAATCGTTGTTATTGATTGATCCGATTAAAATTCCTTTGTCTTTGCGTTGATATTTCACCCAAGAATCTGTCAAAACCATGTCTTGATTTTTATTCCAAGTTGTTCCATTAATATTATATGCAAATTCATTCAACCCAACCGAAAATTCTTGATGAGCCATTAAGTTATAATTCGCATTAGCAGAATTAATATCGCGAGCAGTTAATCGAACATAATTTGAAGAAAAATTGGTCCAATTCTGATTTAGCATTGTTGGATCTATATACACACGATTGGAACTTGCATTCTGTATCGTAAAAAACACATTTCCTGCAAAATCTTTGGTCGTTGTATAACCCGAAACATTTGCCTGAAAACTTTCAATTTTAATCATATCTCGGTCGACATATTTAGAAAATCGAACAATTTTTTCTTGAAAAGCTTCAACTATAAGTCGTTTGTTATTATAAGTATAACTTCCTCTGAAATCAGGAAGTACATTGGTTAACAAAATTTCTTCGGCTTGATTTCCCATATTCATTACTTTTAATTCATAATGAATAGAATCTCCTTCTTGACGGTAAAAAATATTACTCTGGACAGGAAAAATTTTGATGTTTCTCTTTTGCAAAACAACAACTGAAGTAACAGATTTTCCTATTTCTTTTTTACTTAAAAAATCAATAATACTGAATTCTAAATCTAATTTCCCAGCCATTTGCGATTTACTCACCGTAAATTGCATAGGAATAAAAGCCTTCTTGTTTGGATTGATTTTTATTTGAAGATTATCTTGCGAATACGATCTTATAGCCGAAGGAATTTTAAGTCCCAGACGAGCATTTATCGTATCATTGGTTGTATTTTCTAATTGAAGAATAACAGAAAAGTTGTTGCTATCTTCTAATTTAACTTCTTTTATTGTACTAAATTTCAATCCGTTATTTATTGTTTGAGCACGCAAATTTTGTCCGCTAACAAGCATAAGCAGAATAAAAAATACGCTCCGAAAATAATTGATTGAAAAAAACATATTGTTTTACAAAGGTGTAATCGTGTACAGCAAAGAAGTTGAATAATTCCCAGGTTTGCTATTCAAAATTTTATTATCCGACGGAGTTGTAGAATAAATAATATTGTATTTTTTTGAAGCTGTTTTAGAACTATTCGTCATCAATGATTGATTGTAATTCGAAAGTTTTATTTCCTTAGAAAGATTATTTGTTTCGATGTCTTTTATCTGAACATTGATTGAATTTAATTCCAAATTCTGTGCATCACTCGATTGTAAATATTGATTAATCGACGAAACTTGAATATCGTAAGCTGTATCAGAAGAAACAATTAAGCCATTTTGATATTCTTTCTTCACACCATTTCTATAATCTTGTATTGTATTGAAAACCAATTCTGCATTTACAGCAGAACCATCGACCGCAATAGAAAACGCCGGAGCTGATTCGTAATTTCCGTTTGGACTAATTTGCATTTCAATCGGAAAAAGACTTTTACCAATCAGGGTTCCAAATTCATTCAATAAAGAAAACTCGAATTGAATTGGATAATTGTTCCATGATTTTAGAGCATTTAGATATGTTCCTGCATCTATCACAATATCATAATTCAAGACAATTGCTCCATATTTTCCTGCTGATGTTGCTATTGTTAAAGGAGAATTTCGAATAAAATAATTTGGAGAAAAACTCATCGCGATGTTATTCTGAATAACTCCTAATTGATTTAGCGTAGGATAATTCTCTGAATAATATTGAGAAGTTGTATAATTATTAAATTTTAGCTTCAGTTTTTCGACAGGAAATTCTTTTTTCTCAGAATTTACAATAGGCGAAACAACACGCGCAACTAAAGACCAATTTTTATAATTTAAAGCACCAGACATGTGCATTTCTACAGCCACAACATTAGTCACCGTAACTCCACTACTTCCATTTACTTGCACCCAACCTTTATTATGGGCATTTAACGTAAACTGAGCAGACACTGCCATTGTCAACAATAATGTAATTGTTGAAATTATTTTCTGAAACAAATTACTATTTATCATTTGAGAACGTCAATTCAGCAATTTTCAATTGATCATCTTTCTCAAAACTTAAAGTTGAGGTAACAATATACGAGCCTTTTGGCAAATCCTTTGGCAATGGTATATATACAATTCTTTTATCATTGGGTAAACTATAGAAAACTGCATCTTGCAATTTTATTTGTTGACCATTTTCTTGGTTAATGATTTCATTTGTAATCGTTCCTTCGCTCCAAACATTTCCTTCATTCGAAATATTAAGCACCAAACGATTTTCAGTTTTATCGTAAACAAAATTTGTAAACTCTACATTTGTATCACGTGCAATATTTAATCGTTGATAAATTTTGATACCTGTACGAATCGAGAATATAATATTTTCTCCACTTTTATTTTGTCCAGCAATCGGATTTGTTTGCGTGATGTACATCATTGCTGTATGCACACTCTCTGTATTTATCTTTTCTGGAACTTGCATCAGAACTTCTATTTCTTTCGATTCTCTTGGCAAAAGTGTAAATGTATTACTTGGTAAAACTGTGATCCAGTTTGCATTACTTGTTGGTAAAGTATTAGGTTCAGAGACTACATTACCTCCAAACTCATCATACTTCCAATCATTAAAAGAAACAGACAACTCTAATGTATGTACATCACTTACATTGGTTACCATAATCTTTTTACGCTCAGACTCACCAGGATTTAACGCAAAATAAGTCCTTGGTGGACTTACAGAAATACCTGATTGTGCACTAATCTTAGTTGAAACGATTAATGCTAAAAAAGAAACGATTGTTAAAAAACGAAGAACTTTCATAAGCAAAAAGAGAAGTGATATTTTTCAATATCACTTCCTATTTTTTATATTATTGTGCTTCTATTGTATAAGTTACAGTAGTTGTATACACGGTAGGCTTCTCAACATTGTAATAATTGTTTACATAATCGTTTTTTCCTATTCCACTATACGCAACGTTAAATTTTAAAGCTGTACCACCATCTGTACTAGAAATCAAGTTTTTGTCTGATGTATCTAATACAACTTTACTGAAAGTTGATTTTGATTTATTCTCTGAACCTAAAGTTGCTACTAAGTTAATTGTATTTACAGCGATTTTACTATCACCTTCTTTTCTAACTAAGTTTTCATTTTCAGATTTTACTTTTACAGCAAAACCACCAGTACTATATACAATTAAGTGGTCATTCATAGTTTTTGTAACACCGTTAGAATAATCTTCTTTAGTTTGATATTCTAGATCAACTGTACTATTAGCACCAATAAGAATTGTTTGAATTGGGTGTAGTTTTACGTTTAATGTAGCTGTTGCTGTTTTAGGTCCAATCAAATCCGATTGTGCAAATGCTAATCCTGAAGTTAATGTACAGAAAACTGTTAAAAAAAATGCTAATTTTTTCATCATTTTAAAATTTGTTAAAAATTTATTAAAAAATATTTGTTAAATAAACTGGTAGTTTATATATTTAAGATTGGTTATTCTCAAATGCGATGCAAATGTAGAAGTTGTTTTTTGTTCTTAAAAGATTAAATCATACCAAAAGATGATGAAAAACGACATTTCTAACTATTTAATTCGGAGTGCTTTGTCTGAATTTAGTCGGAGAAATCCCAGTGTTTTTCTTGAAAAACGCAGTAAAATTGGTTTCTTGAAGGAAATTGAGTTCCAGCGCAATGTCTTTTATTGACATTTTTGAGTTGACTAATAAAATCTTTGCATTTTTCATCAATTCTTCAACAATCATTTCTTTTGCTGTTTTTCCAAAAACGATTTGAGTTGCTTTATCTAACCTTCTTTTTGTAATAAAAAGTTTATCACTGTAAAAAGATACTTGTTTATTTTCCTTGACATTTTCTTGCAAAAGTTTTTTGAATTTTGTCGCAAGTTCTACATCAAAATCATCTTGTATAAATTGGCTTTGCATATCAAATGTTTCCATTTGACCATTGATAATAATACGTTCCAAGAGATTATGAGCAAGCTTCATATCTAATTCATTTTCGAATGCAGTAATGAAATATTGCAAATAATTAGCCTCAAAAATTGGAGCAGAACAAATTGTATTCTCAACAATATTTATAATATCTCGCGAAAAAAGTGTAGAATTTTCTAACTTCAAGTTCTCTTCGATTGATTTTGAATAAAATTCTTGTTTAAAAACAATATAATAAGCATCAGTACGAGTAGTTTGTTTCACAAATTCTTGAGAGATATTGGGAGCTATAAAAAGAAAATGGTTTTTAGGAATCGAATATTCTTTTCCATTTATTTTATGAACAAATTTTTTAGAACCAGACCAGATTATTCCAAAATACTCATCAACAGATAACTCTTTTCTCAATTTTTCTGTATGTAGGATATCATTCAATTCAAATGCAGTTATACCTACATCAAAAACCAAATTATTATAAACTTTACGATTATTCCACAACATACGTCTATACTATTTTATCAGTGTTATCAATGCAAAATTAGGACCATTTTTAACCAAATTACTTGATATAAATCAAGTTATAATTTTAGTGCTCCAAAAATAATAAAATACAATATGCTATTTAAGTATTTTAAAAAATTAACTAAAAAAGAAAGCTTATTTTTAATGAATAAAAAAAAGTCTCAATAAATATTGAGACTTTTAAAACGTATTTTAATGTAGAAATTTTCTAATAACCTTTTGCTCCTTGCTCTCCTTTTAAAATCGCCAATGCAGACGATGTTCCAATTCTTTTCACGCCTAAAGCGATCATTTTTTCAGCTTCTTCTGTTGTGCGAACTCCGCCAGAAGCTTTCACTGGAAGCGAACCTGAATTTTCAAGCATCAATTTAATAACATGCTCATTTGCTCCATTTGGTTCTCCATTTTCAGTTTTATAAAAACCTGTAGAAGATTTTACAAAAACTTTTGATGCTTTTTCTTCACCTGCTTTTTCTAAAACAGTATCACGAATTAATTGTGTTATAGCAACAATCTGTTCATCTGTTAAAGCAGCAGTTTCGATAATCCATTTTACAACTTTACCTTCACGCAATGCGACTAATGTTGCAGCTTCTACTTCTTCTTTTACTTTATCGCTATCACCTTTTTTGAACGCTTCGTAGTTTACTACAAAATCTAATTCATCGGCTCCATCAGCAATTGCTTTTTGCGCTTCTCTCAACTTTTCGTTCAAATCGTAAGTCCCTTCAGGAAAGCCAATTACAGTTCCCAAAACAACATTCGATTTTTTCTCATCCAATAATTCACGAACTGATCTTACATAATCAGGACGAATCATTACCGCATAGATATCATTATCAATAGCTTCTTGTGCTAACTTATGCACCATCTCTAATGTATCAGAATTCGAAATACCTGCTTGTTCAGGTGTTTTAAGATACGTCGAGTCTAAATATTGATTAATATTCATCTTTGTATATTAAAGTTTTATTTGTCTATCTATTGGTTGCTCCAACGAAATTATAGTTTCTGTACGTGTAACGCCATCAATTTGCTGAATTTTTTTGTTCAACACATTCATTAAATGTAGATTATCACGACTCAAAATTTTAAGGAAAATCCCGTAATTTCCCGTTGTAAAATGAGCTTCCACTACTTCTGGAATTTCTTCCAAAGCTTTCACAACTAATTTATAAGAAGAAGGTTTGTCCATAAAAACACCAACGAATGACATCGTTGAATAGCCTAAAATTGCAGGATTTACAATTACTTTTGTCGAATCTATCACACCCGAAGTTTCGAGCTTCTTAATGCGTTGATGAACAGCCGTATTTGATATACCTAATTCTTTTGCTAATTGCGAAACAGGTATATTAGCATTGTCCATAAAGGCATTCAGAATCAACTTATCGATTCCGTCAATCTCAACCTGACCATTTTCGTGGATTCTCACCTATTCTTAAAATTATACCGCTACAAATTTAATATTTTAAAATGGTATAAACGGGAAAATGGTCGCTATATCCACCGAAATATTTTCCGCCAACAAAAGTTCTGAATGGCAAACCTGTAGATTTTCCGCCTGTATTCTTCAAAAAATCAGCATCAAAAATATCTGTTTTTATATATTCTAAATTTGTGTGAGAAGTAAAAAATCCTTTCGAAAAAAGCTGTTGATCGAATAACATCCATTGTTTCTTAAAGATCATCGAACCTCTTTTATACGATTGTAGACTGACCATTGGATTGAATAATTCGTTTCTGTTTATTTCTTCTTGTTTAGAACGAGTATCCAATTCATCAATTAAGTCAGAATTTGTTGGAGCATCATTAAAATCTCCCATCACAACAATTTTTGCCGAATAATTTTCGGTTAACAAATCGTTAATTCTTTTTCGAATCGTTTTAAAAATATGTTGACGTTTTAATTGATTGACTTCTTTATCAATTTTAGAAGGCAAATGAACAATAAAAATATGAATAATTTCGCCAACTAAATTTCCTTTCACATATAAAATATCTCGTGTATAAGATTTTGTATCATATTGATCTTTAAAGATAAATCTAATTGGTTCGCTTTCTAAAACTTCAAAAAATTGTTGACGATAAATTAATCCAACATTTATTTTTCTTTCGTCTAATGATTCATATAAAAGTGTTTTATAATCGCCATCTTTCAAAAAATCATTTTGAATCAAATCTTCTAAAACTTCTTCATTTTCAACCTCAGCCAAACCAACCAAATATGGCAATTCATTTGTTTCTAATTTACCAATTTTAGAGATGCAAAATGCAATCTTATTCACCTTTGTATCATAACGATTATCTTTCCATTTGATAAAATTACTGGGCAAAAAAGATTCGTCTGAAGATTTAGAATAAAAATTTTCGACATTATAAAATGCGATTGTCGCTAAATTTTGTTTCAAAAGAATTGTTTTCTGCAAAATTAAGAAAGAAACTAAGTTTATAAAAATTGGTTTCTTAAGAAGCATTAAAAAGACGACTTTCTCAAAAGTGAACTTATACATAAAGTTGAAAAAAAAATCAGTCAAAAATTATCAACTTGAACAATTTTCTTTCAATAAATTATCAACTTGACGACCTATCAAAAATCATGTTAAAAATTATACTAAAATTAGTGTAAATGATTGATTTATGGTCAACTTAATCTGCTAAATATTGTATATTTGCAAAGTTTGCAGTTTCTGCATTCAAAATTGAAAAAATGTATTTTTAATTGACTATTATTAAAATAGTCTCAAAAAAATTTAAAACATAATGTCAAAAATTCATTACACACTTACGGATGAAGCTCCGATGTTGGCAACTCACTCATTTTTGCCAATCGTACAAGGATTCACGAAAACAGCTGATATTACAATCGAAGTTCCAGATATTTCTTTAGCTGGACGTATTTTAGCTAACTTCCCTGAATTCTTAAAAGAAGAACAAAGAATTCCTGATGCTTTAGCAGAATTAGGAGCTTTGGCGACTACTCCGGAAGCAAATATCATTAAGTTACCTAATATTTCGGCTTCTGTTCCTCAGTTAGACGAAGCAATTGCAGAATTGCAAGCGAAAGGTTTTGCTGTACCAAATTATCCAGCTGAACCAAAAAATGAAGATGAAAAAGCAATCAAAGCTAGATACGGAAAAGTTTTAGGTTCTGCTGTAAATCCAGTTTTACGTGAAGGAAACTCTGACCGTCGTGCACCGAAAGCTGTTAAAAACTATGCAAAAGCTAATCCTCACAAAATGGGAGCTTGGGCTACAGACAGCAAAACAGAAGTTGCTTACATGAAATCCGGTGATTTCTATGGTACTGAAAATTCAACTACGTTAGAAAACGCAACTGAATATACAATCAAATTTTACGGAGAAGATGGTTCTGTACAAGAATTAAAATCAGCAGCGCCTCTAAAAGCTGGAGAAGTAATTGATTCTTCTGTAATGAACTTAAACTCTTTAAGATCATTTGTTCAAGAAGCTATTCAAGAAGCAAAAGATAAAAACGTATTATTGTCTGCTCACTTAAAAGCAACAATGATGAAAGTTTCTGATCCTGTTATTTTTGGAGCTATCGTTGAAACTTTCTTTAAAGATGTTTTCGTAAAATATGCTGATACTTTCAAAGCATTAGATATTAATCCGAACAATGGTTTAGCTGATTTATTCGAAAAAATCAAAGGTCATGCACAAGAAGCAGAAATCAAAGCTGCAATTGAAGCTGATTTAGCAAACGGACCACGTGTAGCAATGGTGAATTCTGATAAAGGAATTACTAACTTCCACGTTCCTTCTGATATTATTGTTGATGCATCTATGGCTGCATTGGTAAGAAACGGAGGTAAAATGTGGAACAAAGATGGTGCTGAAGAAGATACAGTAGCTATTATTCCAGACCGTTCTTACGCAGGTTTCTACGAAGCTGTTGTAGATGATATGAAAGCAAACGGTGCTTTAGATCCTACAACTATGGGTTCTGTTCCTAATGTTGGATTAATGGCTCAAAAAGCGGAAGAATATGGTTCTCACGACAAAACTTTCCAAGCTCCTGCAAACGGAACAATCAAAGTTGAAGACGCAAACGGAAACACATTATTAGAGCAAAAAGTTGAAACTTCTGATATTTTCAGAATGTCTCAAACTAAAGATGCTCCTATTCAAGACTGGGTTAAATTAGCAGTTAACAGATCTCGTTTATCTGATACTCCTGCAATTTTCTGGTTAGATAAAGGAAGAGCTCACGATCAACAAATCATCAAAAAAGTTGAAAAATACTTAGCTGATCACGATACAACAGGTTTAGATATTCGTATCATGGACGTTAAAGACGCGATGAAAGAAACTTTAAGCCGTGCAAGAGAAGGAAAAGATACTATTTCTGTTTCTGGTAACGTTTTACGTGACTACTTAACAGATTTATTCCCAATTTTAGAATTAGGAACTTCTGCTAAAATGTTATCTATCGTTCCATTAATGAACGGAGGTGGATTATTCGAAACTGGTGCGGGAGGATCTGCTCCAAAACACATCGAACAATTCGTAGAAGAAGGTTACTTACGTTGGGATTCTTTAGGTGAATTCTTAGCATTACAAGCTTCTTTAGAGCACGTTTCTCAAACACAAGGAAATGCAAAAGCTCAAACTTTAGCTGATGCTTTAGATGAAGCAAATGCTAAATTTTTAGCGACTGACAAATCTCCAGGTCGTAAATTAGGAACTATCGATAACCGTGGTTCTCACTTTTACTTAGCAATGTACTGGGCAGAAGCATTAGCAAATCAAACAAAAGATGCTGATTTAGCTGCTAAATTTGCTCCTGTTGCAAAAGCTATGGAAGAAAACGAAGCAAAAATTAACGAAGAGTTAATCGGAGCGCAAGGTAAACCTCAAGATATTGGTGGTTACTACAAAGCAGATTTTGCTAAAACAACTGCTGCAATGCGTCCATCTGCAACATTAAACGCAATTGTTGACGGAATTTAATCTAACAACATTTCTTTATAAATCAAAACCTCGAGAAATTCTCGAGGTTTTTTTGTTAAAGTCTTTTAATTAAATTCATTAACAAAAATTAACATTATTCGAGAAGAAAAATCGTCATTCAATCAAAAGTTATGATAAATTTTAATAAAAAGTATGAATGAAAATCATCTAAATAATGATAATTTTAAGAATTCAAATTCATTCTATTAGATTAATCATTCTCGCATGAAATATATTTATTTACTCGCATTATACTTTTGCTCGATTACAACTTTTGCGCAATCAAAATTGGAAACGGCTATAAAAAGTCTGGATACAAATTACGCTCAAGAAAAAGTTTATTTATTATTTGATAAGGAAGATTACATTGCTGGAGATAATATTTGGTTCAAAGCTTATACATTAAATGGCTACAAACCAAGCTTAATTTCTACAAATCTTATTGTTGAATTATACGATAAAGACAAAAAATTAATCAACCGAAAATTGGTTCCGATTGTGAACGGTGAAAGTGACGGAACACTGAATACCAAAAACGAAAACGAAGAAGGAATTTACTTTGTAAGAGCCTACACAACGTACATGACTTTCTTCTCAGAAGAATTTCAACATATCAATCAAGTCAAGATTTATAATCCAAATTCTAAATTAAAACTTGTTCCAAATCCAAATTTAAAATGGAATGCAAAAGCTTTTGCGGAAGGTGGAAATTTTATTCAAAATCAAACAACTAAATTTGCTGTAAGATTAAAATCGGACGGAGATTTACCAAAAAAATGGAATGGTTTTGTATTCGAGAAAAATAATCCTACCAATAAAATTACAACATTTGATAATCTAGATGAAAACGTTGCGACTTTTGCGTTGAGAGCAGAAGAAGGCAAATCTTATCAAGTACAATTAAATGACGAAAAAGGAAATCAACAAATTATTGATTTACCTGAAGCTAAAAAAGATGGGATTCTGATGAAAGTTGTTCGAAATAGCAAAGACATTGTGATCCAATTAAAAAGCATCAATCAAGAAAATCCTTTATTGAATCATAAAATTATTGGAACAATTAATAATGAACTTGTAATGAGTTCTCAAATTGTAAAAAGTGTGGAATCGGTTTCAACTTATGTTCCAAAAGAGGTTTTAGACAATGACAAAGGTATTTTGAACATTGCCATTTTTGATGCAAATGATATTCAGGTTGCTCATCGTTTGATATTTATCAATCCAAAAGAATCGTACAAAAAACCTGAAATTTCTTTCGAAACAACGGCTAATCCACGAGAATTAAACACAATTAAGGTAAAATATCCTGAAGAAATTAATTTTTCGGCTGTTATCAAAGATCAAAAAAATAATGATGAAGACAATTTAATTTCTGCAATGTTATTGACGCGAGATTTTAGTTCGAAAATTAATCATCCTACACAATATTTTAAAAATAATGAATTCTCAGAAAATCTGGATGCGCTTTTAATAACAGAAAAATGGAAAAGATTTAATTGGGAAGATTTAGTGGTTGGAAATATCGTAAAACCTACTATTGACAACGATCGTAGATATCTTTCCTACAAAGTGAAAGCATATAATAACGGGAGAGAATTGAGCAATGCTTCGTTGAGTATTATTTATAAAATGCAGAATAATGGAAAAGAATTTGCAACGCTTGATACTGATTATGAAGGAAACTTCGAGATGAATAATTTGTTTTATTATGGGCCAATGGCGATGAATTATTTCTTGAATTCGGAAAATGGAAAATCTGCCAACAACGGAACTTTAACTTTATCTGTTGTGCCAAATTATAAAAGTACAAGTTATAAATCCAAATTGCCTGCAACGCCTTATTTATTAGAAGAAATTACGAATAAAGAAGAAGTCGAGAAGCAGAATACGTATAAACAGAACATCAAAATCATCAATGATAAAAGTATTCGTCTGAAAGAAGTTGTTGTAAAAGCGGATAAAAAATCGAAAACTGAGAAGCTGAACAATGAATTAAGTAGCGGAATGTTCAATAACATAAACGAAACTGTGATAGATTTCGTAAACGAATCTCAGCCAATAGAAGGTTATACAAATATTATGGACTTTTTAGCTGGACGAGTTGCAGGATTAACGGTTTCTAACGGAGTTCCAAAAATTAGAAATTCTGAAGTTGCAATTTATTGGAACGAAATGAAAATGACTTCAGATAATTTAACTAGTATTAATCCTAGAGATATTGCGATGGTAAAAATTTTCAAAGGCGCTGGTTTACTTGGTAATGCAATTGCAATTTACTCTAAACGAGGAAGTGATGCGCCAGTTGATAACACGCCTATGTTACCTAATAATTTAATTCAAATTGGTGGTTATAATCAATCCCTTCCATATTTTAACAATGATGATTACGAATCGCTTTACAACGATGTTCCGAATGACATAAGAAGTACTTTATTTTGGAATCCTAATTTGTATACAGCTCCAGGAGAAGACACAGAAATAGAATATTTCAACAACGATAAACCAAAAGATTATCAATTAACTATAATTGGTTTCGATGAAAAAGGAAATCCTGTTTATTATGAAGGAAAAATAAATTAAATCAAAAACCTCAAGAGATTCTCGAGGTTTTTGGTTTTAATCAAATTCGTCGATAATATAGTAGGGTTTGTCGATTTTAAAGTTCAAAAAGAATCGATTTGGAGAATATTTGTTTAAAATTAATTCAACATGAAAACATTTATTCAACTTATCATTTTATTTAGCGCTAGTTTTCTATTTGCTCAAAACTATACACTAACAGGCGAAGTTATGGAGCAAAATAAAGCGCTTCCTTATGTTGACATTACCTTATCTAATCAAGACACAATTATCAATTTAACAACAGATGAACTTGGAAAATTCGCTATTGAAGCAAAGAAAAATACGTACAAATTTGAAATCAACTATTTTGAAGAAATTGTTTTTCAGAAAGATATTCAATTGAATAATTCTATCGATTTAGGAAAGATTGAAATTAAAACATCTACAAACTTGAAAGAAGTTGTCGTTGGAGCTGAAAAGAAAATCATGGAACGAAAAATCGATCGTTTTGTTTTCAATGTAGAAAATTCTACTTCAGCTGCTGGCGGAACTGCAATGGATGTTTTACGCGTCACTCCTGGTTTGAATGTAACAAATGACAATATTGCGGTTTCTGGAAAAAATTCTGTAATGGTTTTGATTGATGACAAACCAACTTATATGTCGCAAACGGATTTGGTTAATTATTTGGAAAGTATGAGCGCTTCTGATATTTCAAAAATTGAAGTCATTACGACTCCACCTGCAAAATATGAGGCAGAAGGAAATAGTGGAATTGTAAATATTGTAACAAAAAAAATAAAAAATAATAGCTGGAATTCCACTGTTGGCGCATCATATACGCGAAGCAAAAGAAACACAGAGCGCTACAATGCGGCTTATAATTTACAAAAAGATAAATGGACAATTCAGACTTCATTGAATGCTGGAGATAGAAGATTTCTAAGAACATGGAACAACGAATTATTTTTCTCTGATGCGCGCAGACATAACATTTCTTACACAGATTATATCAACAAATATCTTGGAGGACGATTCTCTGTTGATTATAAATTAACCGATAAATGGACAATTGGCTCTAAATTTTCGTTCAACAATTCGAAATATAATTCAGAAAATCCACAACAAATGTTTTTCAAGAATTTAGCGAACGAAATTTATCAAACAAATAAAGGAAATTCATTCGAAAATGGTAAAACAAATCAATCTTTGGTCAATCTTTATTCAGAATTTGCACTTGATTCATTAGGTAAAAAGATTTCGTTTGATGCCGATTACGCCAATTATTCATCTCCAATGAATAGAACTTATGCAACCAATTCTTACAAAAATAATCAGTTAATAGAAGATTCTTTTTTTGGTGGAAAAAGTAATTTAAACAATCGAATTGAGAATTTTTCGTCAAAAATTGATGTAGAACTTCCTTTAACAAATTTCAATTGGAGTTTTGGTGCTAAATTTTCGCAATCAAAATCAAATAATTTGGTTGAAGCATATAAAGCAGACGAAAATTACAACTATACATTTGATGAAAATTTGTCGAATCTTTTCAAATACAAAGAAAATAACGAAGCAATTTATTTGAACGGAAGTAAAAAGTTTGGAGAAAAATGGCAGATGCAAGCTGGTTTGAGATTAGAAGCAACACAAACAGAAGGTTTTTCGAGAGAAAATAATCAAACGAATAAAACAGATTATATCAAACTGTTTCCGTCATTTTATTTGTTGCATACTTTTGATAAAAGTAAAAGTTTAGGAATTAATTATTCGCGTCGTATCAATCGTCCAAATTACGAAAGTTTAAATCCTTTTCGAATGATACAAAACGAATATGTTTACAACGAAGGAAATCCTTTTTTGAAACCAGCTTTTACACACAATTTAGAACTTACTTTTACTTACAAAAAATTTGATACTCGACTTTATTATTCAAGTTTGAGAGATGGTGTCAATCAAGCTTCAATCATTGATGAGAACACAAAACATAATACTTTTGTTTGGATGAATTTTGTAGATTCGGATAGCTTTGGTTTGAGCCAAAATATGACGATAAATCCTACAAAATGGTGGTCAAGCGTTACTACTTTTGAAGTTTCTTATTCGAGCGCAAATGTTGCAATTTCTTCTAAGCGATTCAAAGGTTGGTCGAGTTCATTATTTTCGACAAATGATTTTACGCTTAATCAACAAAAAACGATGTTTATTAACTTGATTTATTTTCAAAATTTTGGAGAAACTTTCCAAAATTATAAACTAAAACCTTATGCTCGTTTCAATCTTTCGTTCAAATATTTGATGTTAGATAAAAAATTAGAATTGAGTTTGAATGCAACAGATATTTTCAAAGCGCAAGAATATTTATCACAAAATAACAATGGAATCGTACAAACTTTTGCGAATGTATGGGATACTCAAAGCATAAGAATTGGATTGAATTATAAATTCGGAAGTAATAAATTATCAGTAAAAAATCGCGAAACTGGAAATCAAGATGAAGTAAATAGAATGTAAAAATAATAAAAAAAGACGATTTTATAAAATCGTCTTTTTTTATTTAAAACCTCGCTTGCACTTGCACACTTCCCGTATGTATTGGCTTATTTTCTTCGGTTTTTCGTCCATCATACGAAATATTCAATTGCAAAAAACTTGTGATTTGCCGTTGGATTTGCAACTGCCAAACAAAATTATTTCCAGCGCGCAAACCTTCCATCATTTGATTTCCAACAACAGATTCTTGGTTTCCGATAAATTTATTGTTGATAAAACTAAAACTTCCCAACAAACTCATTTTATCCGAACCGTTCCATTGAATTTCTGTTCCCAAATCCGACTGATTTAATTGCTCTTCACCCGAAACATTCTTCTTATTTTGATAATTATAAAACAACGACGCAACAAGATTTTTTTCTGTTTGATACGTAATTTTTGGTGATAAACGAAGATTATTTAACTTATATCGTCTACTCAAAAATAATTCAGAATCGCTGTTAATCACCATATATTCAGTATCGAAACTTGCGATTAGATCTTGCAAAATCTTATAACGCGCTTGCAACAAATAACTGTCTGAATCACGGTATTCAGAACCTGTGTAAACATACGTTTGGGATTGTTGTTGATTGTAAATAAAATTTGACGACCATTTATATTGTGTTCCTTGATTAAAGAAAATCGACGAACGAATACTTCTTGTTTTACCTAAAATTTGAGCCGAATTCGTAAAAGGATTCCATTCTAACGTCGTTCCTTCTTTGCGCAACGAGTTACTTGCCGAGATATTTTGCTGAAACATCCAACGATTCCAGAATTCATTTTCGGTATTAAAAACTTGTTTTGGACGAAAACGCAACGTAAAATTGAATTGATTTTTATTCGTTTTCAAATACTCGATTGTATTCGTATACACGCGAATATAATTTGCTTGGTCGATAAATTCTGCCACTTCAAACTCGTCAATTTGCTCAATTCCATCGCCGTTATAATCCGTCCATTTGTAAATTCCCATTCCATCCGAAACTTTTACATACTGAAATTCACGCTGCGGTTCCACACCGCTTCCCACTTCATAATCTACATTTAATTGTAAACCTTGATTGAAAAAAGCTTTGTACCATTTTACGCTTCCTGTCATAAAATCTTCGTTCGGCGCATCTAAAAATTGATAATTAACTCGTCGATAATGGAAATTTAAATTTAATTGATGATTTTGTTTTTGTATTAATGTTGAATTAAAAATAGCTCCTTTACTTTGTTGAATATTTTGCCAAGTCCCTAAACGAACCGAATCGTCTTGACGTTGATAAACCGTCAAATCGATTTTATGACCAAGCGAATCTGCAAAACCTCCTTTCAACTGAAATTCATTCCATTTAAAACTTAAATCTGATTTTTGATTTTTTGTCAAATCATCCATGTCATTATTCTCGCCCCAAACTCTCGCTCCAACCCAAAATTTATTTCCAATTTTTCGTTTTCCATCTACCATATAACGCGCAAAATTGGTATTTTGAAGCGTTGCTTTTGTTGATAAAATATTTGCTTGCGCAACGATTTCGTCTTTTTCAGTTTTATAATTTGCATCAAGTTGATTTCTCAAACCTTTGTACAAACCAGTATTTTCAAGATAATCGAATTTATATTGTGCATTAAATTTTTCTTTCCAAGATGAATTGATTTTTGCTGTGATAAAATTCTGATTTACGCCACTTAATTCTTGTTCCAAATTAAAATCTCGTGCAAATTCAACAGCTCGTAAACGCTCTGCACTTTTATAATTTTTATTAATAAAATTCCATTCCGCATAAGGTGTAATTTTCCAATTTTTGAAAGAAAATGTTTTTTCACCATAAACACGAGTTGCTAAACCAGAATTGTTTTGATCATCAATCGATGAAAATAAATTTTGATCATAATTACTCAAACCTAAATTAAAACCAACATTTCCATTATTTCTCAATTGATATTGTCCATTCAACGTATAAATCTGCAACTTTTTAGGCGAAATTAATTGCTTTATTGGTTCATAATCACCTTGTAAAACTCCAGCAATTGCTTCGTTATATTGAAAGACTTTCCCATTTTGATTCGCATTTATTTGTCGATAATTTCCTTGATTAGCGCCAACATACGTGAAAGCCACTTGATACAATTCATCGTTTGGATCCGTCGAATATTCAAAAATATCTAATCCATTTTGATTTACTTTTCGATACAAGATTTTATTCGAATCATACGTCGTTTTCTCTGCAGAAATGGTGTACATTTTATCTGGATCATTCCCTGCATTTGCCAAAATTTGCTTTTCAGCATCTGTCAAATCATTTCCAAGTGAATTATTCTTCGAATCTCCTTGAGAAAAGAAAAAACCTGACAATTTCAATCGTTCCGATTCGTATTCAGCTCCACCATAAAGTAAAACTTGTGAATAATTTCGAGAATTGTACAAATACTCCACATTAATACGCGTATTTGCGGTAATCAACCGGTTTGAAGTGAAAGAAATTTCTCCTGTATTGTAATTAATTACATAATCATTTTGCTCGCCACGCTCCAACAAAACACCATCAATATATACTTTTTCACTTCCCGAAATAATAATCACATACAATTCATTATTCTTTCCAGAAAGCCTGTAAGGACCTTGATTTCCGTCTTGTCCAACAAAATTAACACGCATAAATTCACCTCGTGTAATGCTTCCAGAAGCAAAAATATTGGTCGACGATTTTTCGCTTTTTAACTGAGTTGACAATTGTAAACCTGTTACTTTTTGATTAAATGGATTGAAAAAATCTCGTTCTTGATTGGTATTAATATCAATATGTCCAGCTCTAATTTTCGAATTTTTACTGGCTAATTCGATGTAAACTTTATCAAATTCTTGCAAATTTTGCGTGTATCCATCCGATTCTATTGGCACATTATTATCCGCAATCGCCGCATTTACTGTAATATCATCCGATAATTTTCCAGACAATTCCAAATCCAACGAAGATTGCACAGACGCACTTTGATTATTCCCGAAACGAATTCCACGAACCATTGATCCTTTGCTATTCAAACCATCAAAAACATCTTTGTTCGCTTGTTTTGAATTCGGTTCTATTCGATGAAAAATATCAACTGGTTTTGCATCATTAACAATGATATTCGGATTTTTGGCATAAAAAACAGATTCGGCTAATTTTGGATTAACAAAATACTGAATTTTCACCATTTGTTTGGCGATTGAAGAATTGAAATAAACCTCGTTTCGTTCAAAATTTATCGTATAAAATTCTTTTGAAATTGGATTTCCTATTGAATCTAAAATTTGAAATTTTTCTGACAAAATTCCTTTATTTTGCAGCTTTATCGTATCAGAAAGTTGAACAGAATCTTGTCTAAAATTAGGATTTTTCCACCCAAAATGTTGAGCAAAAACAAAACTGTTCACTAACCAAAAACATAGAAAAAATAGAATCCGAAACTGCAAAAGATTTTATTAGAATAACGAAAATTTAAGCTAAAAATTTTACTCGAAATTTAATCACTTTTTTTGAATCAAATAATAGTTTCTTTGGATACGATCGTTATAATTTTTTTGATTTTTTGAAGAATGATTCAAATCGACCACACCAATTTTTTTGATTGAATAATTATTGAAATGATCCGCAAAAAAAGTAGAATCTGACGGACTTGCTAACATTCCAAATTTCTCTTCTTTCGGAAAGATAGTTTTCTTTCCATCGTTAATTGCAGGAATTGAAGTCCCATAATCCAACACTATTTCAGGAACAAAACTTTGCCATTCGTATGTTTTGATTTGATTTTGTTGTTCTAATTTTTTCAGATTTTTAGCAGAAGAATACAATTCTTCGGAAAAAGTTAATTTGGAAAGTGGAAATCCAAACGCAACAACTGAGCACATCAATAAAATAGTTGAGTAAAATATCTGTTCGAATGATTTTATCTTTAATCCTTTAAAAATTGAGATTCCTAAAATTAATCCTACGACAGCAAAAGGAATCGACCAAACCAAAAATTCTGACAAACGATCTTTTGTATAAATAAAAACACCAACTGAAATTGCGATTCCTATTATTCCGTATAAACCAAACGCAAAATTGGTAAAATATCGTTCAGTTTTATTTGATAAATTTTTGAATTCTAATCGTAAATATTCGATATAAAAGCCAATATTCATCGCTAAAGGAATTAAAACTGGTAATAAATATCTTGATTTTTTTTCTGGAATTACAGATAATAAAACCACCGATAAAATCGTCCATAACCAAGCAAATTGATAGGCTTTTTTGTTTGCAACTTTATTCTTTAGATAGGGATAAATCAAACTTACCAAAGCCGGAATTGTCCATAAACCAGATTGCGTAAAGAAACTCCAATAATAATAAATTGGGCGAGTATTATAGCTATGCCAATTGTTCACTTCCTTTTGAGAAGCCGCTAAAAAATGTTCTGGATCAAAATATTTCACATACATCATCCATGCAAATCCTACAACACAACATAATATTATCGTTAAAATTGTAATTCCTAAATTTCTTCCTAATTTGTATCTATAAACAATAAAATAGGCAATTAAAAAAGGTAAAAATAACGCATACAACGAAACTGGACCTTTGCTCATTATCGAACAAGCCAACAAGAAAAATGCAGCAATAAAATTGAATAAATTAAATTTTGATGATTGAAATTCTTTCACCAAAAACAATATTGCTCCCATCACAAAACTATGCGTGTACATGTCCCAATTGTTATCTCTCCCTGAGAAAAACACGTAAAATGAAGTGATTAAAACCAATGAAGAATTAACAACTTGTTGTTTTGTTAAATCGAAATGCTTTAATGTTTTATAGAACCAAACGACTAATAAAATGGTAATTAGAACAACTGGAATGCGTAGCCAAAAAAAGTTTTCGAAACCAAAAAAACTTCCAAAAACAGCTGTAATCCAAGTTGGTAAAGGTGGCTTTTCATAACGAGGCAAACCGTTAAGCGTGGTAAAAATCCAATTTCCATCGTGTACCATTTCTCGCGCCGAAATAATGTTTCGAGCCTCCATAATGTTGGTTTGTAAAACGCCAAGATTAACAAACAACATCAAAATTGTTACGATGATTAAAAATAAAACTGAATTTTGCTTAATCCACTGAACCATTTTTCTCTTTTCGTTTGATTAATATATTTCGAGCATAAACGATAAATCCCATAAAATGACCAACAAATAAAACGGGATCTTTTCGAATAATCGCGTAAATTAAAATCAACAATGATCCTGTTAAACTAATGGCCCAAAATCCCATTGGTAATTGCGATTCGTGTTTTCGTTCGGAATAAATCCATTGATAGACGAAACGAAATGTAAAAAGTACCTGAGATACGACTCCTAAAGATAAAAGCCACATCGGAATTTTATCGTTTTTGAATAATAAATCTACATCAAAAATTCCGTTATTGAAACCATATAAAACAATAAATGCAGGAAAAATATACAAAAAAATACGTACTATTTTCGGAAATTCTTTCCAATGATTTTGAAGTTGAATATTTCTGATATAGATATAGTACGTCAATGTTTGTCCCAACATAATTGAAAAATCATGACGCAAATAACCATATAAAAATAGCAAAACAGAGGCAAACAAGCTAACTTCCCAAAATAATTTTGGTGTAAGAACTTTCTTGTTCTTTTCGGAAACAATCCATTGTAAAATAAGGCGACTCGAAAAAAGTGCTTGCGCAAGAAATCCAATACTGATGATAACCCAATTTGGCATTATGCTTCTTCTTGAATTTTATAATTGATATATTTTTTCTTCATCCAAACAAATGCAAAACAATCCATTAAAGGACCTAATAAACGGTTCCATAGATTGAATTTTGATTCGCCTGCGATACGTGGAAAATGTTTGACAGGAACTTGAGTAACCGTTCCGTTTTGTAATAAAATCATAGCTGGTAAAAATCGGTGCAATCCTTTGAACATCGGAATTTTTTTCGCTTTTTCAGCATCTATAACTTTTAATGGACAGCCCGTATCATCCATTCCATCATTGGTAAATGCTCTACGAATAGAATTAGCAATTTTAGATGACATATTTTTCACGAAAGAATCTTTGCGATCTGCACGAACACCAGTCACCAAATCAAATTGATCTGCTAACGCTAATAATTTATTGAAATCTTCAGGATCTGTCTGCAAATCGGCATCGATATAACCAACCCATTTAGATTTCACTGTGTCAAAACCAGCTTTTATAGCAGCAGACAAACCATAGTTTTTGTCAAAAGAAATATAATGAAAAGCTTGATTTCTACTACAAATCTCTTTCATAAGAGCCAAACTTTTGTCTTTAGAACCATCATTAATCAATAAAATTTCAGTCCGTTTTATTGACTTTGACAGATATTGATTCATTGTTTCTTCCAATCTTATCAAGTTATCTTCCTCATTATAAATTGGGATGATAATTGTAAACTCTGTTGACATTTTTAAATTATTTCAGAGGACAAAGCTATGAAATAATCAAACGAAATTAAAATATTTTTGTTGAAGCTAATTTATTTCATATCAAATCGAAACGAACTTTGTTTGATGATAAAAAACAGTTTTTTTTTAAACCAATAATTTATCCATTTCTTGAACAAGAATACCCTTATCTTCATTATTAATCAAGACTACAGCATTTCCTATTCCATAAGGTTTATAACGCTCTAAGAAGCTTTGATCTTTAAACAAACCAATTGTTTTTGTAGGCGCTGCACAACTCAAATGCATCATACCAGAATCGGCTGCAATCACAAATTCGCAACTTTTCATCACAGCTGCAATTTCTCTCACATCTTTACTGTAATAAGTAGGCAATCTATGATTTAGCATCGAAATATTTTCGACAGGTAAAATTTCAATTAGATTATATTCTTGCGAATATTTTGGATAAAATAAATTATAAAATTCTATCCACCATTCCTCATCATAACATTTTACACCTGTTGCATACGTAAAAAACGCCAACGTTCTCTTTGAAGGATCTTGAATCAATTCATTTAACATTTCTACTCCTTTCAAAGATTCTTTCTCTGTTAGCTGAATATTTAGAGTTGGAATATCTAAATTCCCTTCTTTATTTTTAAATAATTCTATGAATTTTCTAAACAGATAAACTGGATATTGCGCTTGATGAATATGAATTTCTTGATTCGAATTCATTTCAAATTCATTTCCAAAAATTTTATACTTAGAATTCGCAAAAGAAGTTGAAAGTCGTCCTGAAGATGAATTTTTATCAACATTAATGACTAAATCGTAATTCTTTTTTTTGATTTTTAGCCAAACTTTAGCGTATTGAATCAATTCTTTGAAAGGTTTTTTAGGTAATTCAATAATTTGATCAACTTGAGGATAGTTCTCAAAAATAATCGGAGCAACCTTACCTTTTACAAATAAGTCAATTTTAACACCAGGATTATATCGGATAATTTCCTGAATCAAAGGTGTAATCAATAGAATATTTCCTAAACGCTGATTGGGTCTGTTTATCAGTACTCTATTAAGTTCAAGAGGTTTTTCTTTGTCTATCTTTGGCAAATTACCATCACCTATTCCTCCTGTTAATCGACGCATAATTGTACGACGAAAATGATTGACTGATTTTTTAAAATTCATTAAAAAGTGCTCGTTAAAAAAATACCTTTATTGTATTCTTATTTTTCCACGAAACTATGTAAACTATTGGTAATTACGAAATATTTTTTTCATAAAAAAAGATCTCTTATCGAGATCTTTAAATTATTTTGTTTTCGTAGGACGAACTTCTATTTTACTTGGCAAAACATTTGGATTCATTTTCAATAAATCAACTACCATTTGTCCTAAATCTTCGGGCTGAATTTTCCATCCATCCTCCGAATTTGGCACATGATCATTAAAGTTTGAAGTCACAGAACCAGGCATAATCGTTGTACATTTGATATCATAATTTCTCAAATCTAACATCGCTGCTTGGGTAAAACCGACAACGCCAAATTTCGAAGCATTGTAACCCGCTCCATTCGCAAAGAAATTTGTTCCCGCCAAAGAAGCAATCGAAATATAATATCCTTTCGAAACTTTTAGTGCTTCAACAGACGCTTTTATTGTATGAAAAACTCCTGTCAGGTTAGTATCAATCATCGCATTCCAATCTTCTAAAGAAAGTTCATCAACTGGCGCAAATTTTCCTAAACCAGCATTTGCAATCACAATATCCAAACGTCCAAACGCAGAAATAATTTGCTCAATTGCATTTTGTTCATCTTCGAAATGTCTCACATCCGACTGAATAGCCAATACATTTTGATTTCCTAAATAATGACGAGCTTTTTCAACATCATCAATGTTTCGTCCAGAAATTGCCACTTTCAAACCATTTTCTACCAATGATTTTGCAATTCCTAATCCAATTCCTTTTGTTCCCCCCGTTATATAAGCTACTTTACCTTCTATATTTTGCATAATTATTTTAGTTTTATTTTTGGTTCAGCCAATTCCATTTACCATCTTTTCGGTAAATAAATCCGCCTTCTTTTGCGTTATCTTGATGCACATAAATCGCATCATAATCTAAAGTTACGATTTCATTTTTAGAAACTCCATTTAAATTTCGTTTCACTCCATCTTTATAATTCGAATAAAGTGGCGTTCCTTTTGGAATCATCATCAACGTTCCGAAATCATAATTTGTAATTTTGAACGGATCTTTTGCTCCTCCCAAACCATAAATTTGACTTCCTTTTTTCATATTATTCACAATAAATAAACGGATATTTCCTTTTGTATCAATCATTCTATATAAATAATCCACCACACCGTCACCAAAAAAGTCGCCTTTAATTGCGAAGCATTTGTAAGCTGTTGCTAAATAAAATTCGCTAAAAGCTGGGTGCGTAGAAATTTCTGTTTCGAATTGATTGACAAAATTTTGTTGTGTGATTAAATAACCACTAAACGCATACAAATCGCCTTGAGCAGAAGAATCATTAACTCCTTCATCCAAAATTAATTTAGACGAGCTAACATCTAATTTCACCCAGTTTCCACTTTTTGCTTTCCCATTATCTTTAATTGCAAACGCTTCACCTTTTTCTGAAATTTTAACAGGATATCCATACGGAATTTTACCAATTCGTTTTCCATTCGGACTTGTTCTAACTGTCAATCCTTCTTGCGCTATAACTTGATAAATTTCTTGTGAAAACACAATAGAACTCATCATCAAAATGAATCCAACAACTATTTTTTTCATGATGTAAAATTAAAAAGCTTCAAGTAATCTTGAAGCTTTTATATGAACTATTTTAAATTAAAATTTACTTAAAATTAGGTTTTCTTTTCTCAACAAAAGCAGTTGTTCCTTCTTTGAAATCTTCTTCATCAAATAAATTTCCGAAACTTTCAATTTCAACCTCAAAACCATTGTCTTTATCCGATGCATTAATCGCTCTAATCGCATGGCGAATCGCTACAGAAGAATTTCTAGAGATTTTAGTCGCAATTTCTTTAGCACGGTTGATTAATTCAGCTTGCTCAACAACTTCATTCACTAAACCAATTTCATGCGCGCGTTCAGCTGTAAACATATCTGCTGTCATAATTGCCTGCATTGCACGACCTTTTCCAATTAATTTTGGCAAACGTTGCGTTCCTCCATAACCCGGAATCAAACCTAATGTAACCTCTGGTAATCCTAATTTTGCATTAGTTGATGCTATACGAAAATGAGACGCCATCGCTAATTCTAAACCACCTCCTAAAGCGAAACCATTCACTGCGGCGATTACAGGTTTTTTAGAATTTTCAATTTTATCAAAAACATTTTCTTGCCCTTTTGCAGCTAATTGCTCACCTTGACGACCATCAAAACTTGCAAACTCTTTGATATCCGCTCCGGCAACAAAAGATTTTTCACCAGAACCAGTCAAAATAATTACTCGAATAGCAGAATCAGAATCCGCATCCGTAAAAAAGTTTGAAATATCATTTAATAAATCTTTGTTCAATGCATTTAATGCTTGCGGACGATTTAAAGTAACTAACGCAATTTTATTTTCTACTTCAACAATCAGATTGTTATAATTATATTCCATTTTGTTTGTGTTTTTATTATTCACTCAAAAATATCAATTGTTCACTCAACTAAAAAATTTATCAAAAAATAATTTGTACAATTCAAAATCCTTTCTAAATTTGTCCCAATGAAAACATTATTTACAAATAACTGGTGGTGGAATATCGAACAACAAAACGTTGGTTCGTAAGACCTCTTTGCAGTTATATGTAGAAAAGGCTTGTCGTAACCGACAAGCCTTTTTTTGTGCTCTAAACCTAAATATTTAACAAATGAATTTAACTTTTAAGATACAGAAAGAAACTGTTTTAGCAGATTTAACGACTCCTGTTCAGCTTTATTTGAAACTGCGAGATATTTATCCGAATGCCTTATTATTAGAGAGTTCTGACTATCATTCGAAGACAGATGCTAACTCTTTTATTTGCCTAAATCCGATCGCGACTTTTAAGGTTACAAACGGAATTGTGAATGAAACGTATGTAAATGGAGAAACAAAAGAATATGCATTGAATGGTCAAGAATTGACAGAAAAATTCAAAGAATTTACTTCTAAATTTGCTATTGAAAATGGAGAAGATTTACCTGTAAATGGTTTATTCGGATACATTGCGTGGGATGCGATTCCACATTTCGAAACAGTAAAATTTTCGGCAAAAGGAAACGAAGCTACGATTCCAGAATTTTCATATTCGTTCTATCAAAATATTGTGGTCTTCAATCATTTTCACAACGAAATTCAGTTTATCGAATATCAAAATGAAGAAACAATTTCTAAATTTTCTGAAATTAAAAGTGTTGTTCATAATAAATCAATTGTTGAATATCGATTTAATGTCGAATCTGAAATTCAATCGAATTTAACGGATGATGAATTCAAAGAAATGGTCACAAAATGTAAACAATCTTGTTTTCGTGGAGATGTTTTTCAGATTGTTCCTTCTCGTCAATTCAAACAAAAATTTTCGGGTGATGAATTCAATGTTTACCGCATTTTACGTTCGGTAAATCCTTCGCCTTATTTGTTTTATTTCGATTACGGAAATTATAAAATCTTCGGTTCTTCGCCAGAGGCGCAAATTATCATCAATAATAATCATGCAGAAATTCATCCAATTGCAGGAACAGTTCGTAGAACAGGAAGTCCAACTTTGGATAAAGAATTAACCGAAAAATTAATCGCAGATCCTAAAGAAAACGAGGAACATGTGATGTTAGTTGATTTAGCTCGTAACGATTTGAGTCAAAATTCTACTGATGTAAAAGTCGCGCAATACAAAGAAATTCAATATTTCTCGCATGTGATTCACATGGTTTCGAAAGTAACTGCACAATTGGATCCGAGTGTGAATACAATGAAAGTTTTTGCCGATTCTTTTCCTGCAGGAACGCTTTCTGGCGCACCAAAATTCAAAGCAATGGAATTATTAGACGGTTACGAAAATCAAAATCGTGGCGTTTATGGTGGTGGAATTGGCTATTTAGGATTTAACGGAGATATCAATATGGCGATTGCGATTCGTACGTTCGTCAGCAAACAAAATACCTTATATTTTCAGGCTGGTGCTGGAGTTGTTTCCAAATCAGTTGAAGAAAATGAATTACAAGAAGTCAATCATAAATTAGGAGCGCTTCGTCGCTCAATAGAAATCGCTCAAAACCTATAAACTATGAAAATTTTAGTTATCGATAATTACGATTCGTTCACCTATAATTTAGTGCATTCGCTGAAGAAATTCGCCGATGATATTACCGTTGTTCGCAATGATGGAATCGCTTTGGAAGATGTAAATAATTATGATAAAATATTACTTTCTCCTGGTCCAGGAATCCCTGATGAAGCAAATTTATTAAAACCAATCATCGAAAAATATGCACCTACAAAATCTATTTTTGGAGTTTGTTTAGGTCAACAAGCAATCGGAGAAGTTTTTGGAGGGAAATTATTAAATACGCAAGAAGTTTTTCACGGAGTTGAATCAACAATTGAAGTGATAAAAGACGAAGTTTTATTCCATAATTTACCGAAGAAATTAGAAGTTGGTCGTTATCATTCTTGGGTAGTTTCGAACGAAGATTTTCCTGAAGAATTAGAAATTACAGCAGTTGGTCCAAAAGGAGAAATCATGGCTTTGCGTCATAAAATCTATGATGTTCGTGGTGTTCAATTTCATCCAGAATCTATTTTGACGCCACTTGGAGATGAGATAATTAAGAATTGGTTAGAAGCTTAAAACAATGAAAAAATTATTAAATTTATTATTCGAAAATTATACCTTGAGCGAAGATGAAGCGTATCAAATTATGGTGGAAATTTCGGAAGAAAAATATTCAGCCGTCGAATTAGCTTCTTTTGTGACCATTTTTAATATGCGCAACATTACGTTGGAGGAATTAAAAGGTTATCGTCGAGCGTTGTTAGATTTATGCATCAAAGTAGATTTACCAAAACAAGCGATTGATGTTGTTGGAACGGGCGGTGATGGAAAAGATACTTTTAATATTTCAACATTGAGTTGTTTTGTTTTGGCTGGAGCTGGTGAGAAAATTATCAAACAAGGAAATTACGGAGCGTCATCTGTGAGTGGTTCTTCGAATATGTTGGATAATTTTGGTTACGAATTTTCTGTTAATCAAGATAAATTGAAACGTGAGTTCGACGAAGTTGGAATTACATTTTTACATGCGCCACTTTTTCATCCAGCTTTAGCGAAAGTTGCTCCGATTAGAAAAGGTTTAGCGGTGAAAACATTTTTCAATTTGATGGGACCTTTGGTGAATCCTGTTCAACCAGAATTCCAAAATTTAGGAACCTATGATGTCAAAACTGCCCGATTATATCATTATGTGATGCAAAATTCGGGTGTGAAATATTCGATTTCAACTGCCTTGGCTGGTTATGATGAAATTTCGTTGACATCTCCTACAAAAGTGTACAATAATTCGGGTGAACTTGTTTTAGAAAGTAAAGATTTTGGTTTAAGTATTCTTCAACCTGATGAGATAAAAGGTGGAAAATCAATCGAAGAAAATTCGAAAATATTTTTAAGTGTTTTAGAAGGAAATTCAACTCAAGCACAAAAAGAAGTTGTTTTAGCAAACGCAGCTTTAGCGCTTAAAACAATTTATCCAACCAAAGATTTAATCGAATGTGTAGCGATTGCGAACGAAAGTTTAGACAGTAAAAATGCCTTGAATGTATTCCAAAAATTAATGAAACCATGAAAACGATATTAGACGAAATTGTCTCACAAAAACGTATTGAAATTTTAGAAAAACAAAAAACTCAATCAATCGAAAGTTTTAGAAATTCGGAAAATTTCTTGCTTCCTGTAAAATCTGCGAAAGCTTCAATTTTAGATAAATCAAAATCTGGAATTATTGCAGAATTTAAACGTAAATCTCCTTCAAAAGGTTTTATCAACAAAGATGCAAACGTAAAAGAAGTCGTTTCGGGTTACGAAAAATATGGTGCTTCTGTGGTTTCTGTTTTGACAGATGAACAATTTTTTGGTGGAAGTTTTGATGATTTTCAACAAGCAAAAGAAGTTTTGAATATTCCAGTTTTGCGCAAAGATTTTATTGTTGATGAATTTCAAGTCTACGAAACGAAAGCGATTGGTGCAGATTTGATGTTGTTGATTGCAGAATGTTTGACGAAAGATGAAGTGTATCATTTAGCGAAAACAGCAAAAGAAATTGGTTTGGAAGTTTTATTAGAATTGCATTCAGAAGATCAATTGGAAAAAGTAAATGAATTCATCGATTTGATTGGAATTAACAATCGTAATTTGAAAAATTTTGAAGTTGATATTGAAAAATCAAAACAAATTTTAAAACAATTACCAACCGATTTAATTAAAGTTGCGGAAAGTGGAATTTCTCATCCTAAAACAGTAAAAGAACTAAGACAAGCTGGATTTCAGGCATTTTTGATTGGTGAAAATTTTATGAAAGCTGAATATCCTAGTTTAGCATTTGAACAATTTGTAAAAGAATCAAAATGAAACGTTTTCAAGTAAAAGTTTGTGGAAACAATAACATCGAAAATTTCAAAGAAATTTCAGCAATCGAACCTGATTATGTTGGCTTTATTTTCTATCCAAAATCAAAACGATTTGTAGAAGATGAATCTATTTTTGAAATTTTTCCGAATGCAGAAAAAGTTGGCGTTTTCGTGAATGAATCAATTGAAAATATTCTTGAAAAAGTTGAACAATATAAATTAGATGTTGTGCAATTACATGGTGATGAAACAGCAGACTTTTGTGAAGAATTAATCAATCAAAAACATCAACGATTATTAACTGATGAAAATTTTTTAGACTTTAAAATTTGGAAAGCTGTTGGTATAAAATCAATTGAAGATTTTCAACAATTAACCACTTATCAACAAGTTGTTGATAGTTTTGTTTTCGATACAAAATCAAGTGATTATGGCGGAACTGGAAAGAAATTTGATTGGCAATTATTAACAAACTATCAGTTATCAACACCCTTTTTATTAAGTGGCGGAATAACATTGGAAGATGCATTTATCTTGAAAAATTTTCAACATCCGAGATGTATTGGATTTGATATCAATAGTGGTTTTGAGTCAGCACCAGGAATTAAAAAAACTGACGAAGTAAAACAGTTTATCGATACAATTGATGGACGAATTGAACAAAATTAAAAAAGAAACAAAATGAAATACGAAGTTGACGAAAGAGGTTTTTATGGTGAGTTTGGAGGAGCATTTATTCCAGAATTATTACATCATAATTGTGAAGAATTATCAGAAGCTTTAGCAAAATATGCCGATACAGACGAATTCAAAAACGAATTTAATTTGTTATTAAAAGATTACGTTGGTCGACCAAGTCCATTGTATTTTGCACCAAATCTTTCAAAAAAATATAACACCAATATTCTTTTAAAACGAGAAGATTTGAATCATACAGGAGCGCATAAAATCAACAATGCAATTGGTCAGGCACTTTTGGCAAAACGAATGGGTAAAACCAAAATTATTGCCGAAACTGGCGCTGGACAACATGGTGTTGCTACTGCAACAGTTTGTGCATTGATGGGATTAGAATGTATCGTTTTTATGGGAGAAATTGACATTGCTCGTCAAGCACCAAATGTTGCGCGAATGAAAATGTTAGGCGCAGAAGTTATTCCAGCAACATCAGGTAGTAAAACTTTGAAAGATGCAACAAATGAAGCAATTCGTTATTGGATCAATAATCCTGAAACTTTTTACATCATTGGTTCTGTCGTTGGACCTCATCCTTATCCAGCAATGGTAACCAAATTCCAAGCGATTATTTCGGAAGAAATTAAAGCGCAAATGAAAGAGAAATATGGAAAAGAAAATCCTGATTACGTGATTGCTTGTGTTGGTGGCGGAAGTAATGCTGCAGGAGCTTTTTATCATTTCTTAGATGATGATTCTGTTAAATTAATCGCGGTTGAAGCTGCTGGTTTAGGTGTTGAATCTGGAGAAACTGCTGCTACAACGATCAAAGGAACGGAAGGAATTATTCACGGAAGCCGAACGTTATTGATGCAAGATAAAGATGGACAAATTGTTGAACCTTATTCAATTTCGGCTGGATTAGACTATCCTGGTGTTGGTCCTTTGCATGCGCATTTGTTCAAAACGGGACGTGCTGAATTCTTAAATGCAACAGATGATGAAGCCTTGGAAGCAGCTTTTATGTTGACAAAAGAGGAAGGAATCATTCCTGCATTAGAATCTTCTCACGCTTTAGCTGCTTTAGAAAAAATTAATTTTAAACCGCAAGACATTGTGATTCTGAATCTTTCAGGAAGAGGAGATAAAGATTTAGAAACATATATGAAAGTTTCCGAAAAATATTCTTAAAAATATTTGGTTAATTTTCAAAAATCACCTTACATTTGCACCCACGATAATGAAATCTATCGGGGTGTAGCGTAGCCCGG
>NZ_DJBB01000020.1:0-14547 GCF_002429865.1 Empedobacter sp. UBA5987 | reverse complement strand
GAATCCTGCCACCCCGACAAAAACCTTTGTATATTTGCAAAGGTTTTTTTTATACATTTATTTCATGAAATCTATCTTAGGTAATAAAGAATCTTTTGTCTCATACTCTGTCGCTTTTCTATTTATTTTAATCATGATTGGAACAGCAATGATTTATGATGATAAAGAAATTATTTTACCAGAAGTTGCTGCATTATCTGTCGGAATTTTAACGTTTCGAGAAAATAAATGGCTACAACGACCATTTCATATTTTTTTACTTCCGTCAATTACAGCTATTTTAGGATTTGGAATTAATTTTTTACCAATTATATTATCATTCAAACTAGCATTGGTATTGGTTGTAATGTTAATTGTCTTGAAAATTTTTAAAAGTCAACTTGCGCCTGCTTTAGCTACGGGATTATTACCAATTGTTACAAATGCAGAATCTTTTGTATTCCTATATGCGATATTTCTATTTGTCTTTTTACTTTTTCTATCAATAAAAATATTCAAACTAAAACCAACTGAAAATGCAGTTCCAATGATTTACACAAGCCATAATAGATGGTTAATCGGATTATGCATAGTTTGGTTTGCAGCCTGTTATTTTAGCGGTTATGCATACTTCTCTGCGATACCACCCATTATTGTAATTTCTTTTGAATCGTTAAATAATCCGACATTAAAATTAACTATACGTCTAAAACGTATTCTTGTGATGTTTATGGCGACGATGGCTGGTTGTTTGACGATGCATTATCTTGATAATTGGCTAATCATTGGATTAATCGATTTGATTGTCGTAATGTTTATTTTGAAATTAACAGATTTACGCTTACCTCCTGCTTTTGCAATGGTGATTTTACCAATGATTCTACCTTCTGACTCGATAAAATATTTACCTGTTGCAACATTAATCATGAGTATATTTTTTATGCTATCGATTTATATTATTCAGAAAGTTGCTTATCCAAAAGCGATTGATTTCAAATAAAAAAGTCATCCAAACTTGAAGGACTTTGTAGCTATATTTTAACAATATTTTTCTCCGTTTTTCTGTAATTTCAAATCGCTCACATAAGTTTTTATAAACTGTACATTGCTTCGAGGACAAATGAGTAATCCTTTCTCCGAATTAATAACCACATAACTATCTAATCCATCAATAATAATAGCTTTGTCTTGTGTAGAATAAATAAAATTATTTTTAGCGTTGTAACCAGAAAAATGTTTACATAATAATGTATTGTGATTTTCGTCCTGATCTTCACCTGTGTATTTATACTTTTCGTTGATTGCAGACCAAGTTCCAATATCACTCCAGCCAAAAGTTGTTGGAATGACATAAACATTATCTGCTTGTTCTAAAATTCCTTTGTTGATAGAAGTTACATCTAACGTTGTGTAAACAGGTTTTAAAGTTTCTGTATTTTGTAAAGAACGTTCAAGATTAAAATATTTTTTCAAAGTTTCTTTCATCGAAGGTAAATGTTGTTGAAAAGCTTTTACAATACTATCTACAGACCAAACAAGGATTCCTGTATTCCAAATAAATTCACCACTCGTTATAAAAGATTCAGCAAATTCTAAATCAGGTTTATCGATATAAGATTTTACTTTTTTTATAGGTGTTGTATTTTCGATGAACTGAATATAACTGTAATTAACATCTGGTCGCGTTGGAGCTACTCCCAAAGTAATCAATCGATCGTTATCAGCATCTTCGAAAGCAAGATTTACTTTTTCTACAAATTCATCTTCATCAAAAATAAAATGATCTGAAGGAGAAATAATCAATTTTGCATTTGGATTAAATTGTTGGATTGTCATTGCGGCCAATAAATTACAAGCTGCGGTATTCATGACTCTTGGTTCGATGATAAAATTTTTATCCTCAAAATCTGGTAATTGTTCTTTTACAATCTCTTTATAATCTTGAATAGTTACAATGAAAATATTTTCTTGCGGAACGACTTTTTTTAGGCGATTATATGTTAATTGAATAAAAGTTTTTCCTATTCCTAATAAATCATGAAATTGTTTTGGTTTTTTAATTGTACTCAAAGGCCATAATCTCACTCCTGTACCACTGGCAAGGATAACAGCGTAGTTATCTTTATTATTCATGATTGTCTTTTAAAGTTTATTTACAGTTGCAGTTGCGTTTATCAAATATTTTTTCTTGGTTTTCAACTCTAAACAAAGATACCTTAATTTTCTTTTAGATTCTTTTTTAAAGATTCTTTTTCCTATCGAAAATATTGTACCATCCTCCAAATCTTCAAGATAAATTTGAGCAGGATTTTTATCATCTATAATATATTTTGAGATATTAATATCTGCTCCTAAACTCGCTTTCGGATGTTTGGCATGATGAAGAATATACGGTTGCAATTCTTCGGGATAAATGTGAAGAGATTCTAATAATAAATGCCCAAAAATGGTTTTCCATTCTTTTCCATGCGGATTTATTTTACGCGAATCAAACTGAACAAAAGTTTTGAGATGCGCCACTTCATGTGTAAAAACAAAAAAGAAAGCATACTGATTTAAGTCGCCATTCACTGTAATTTGATGACGATTATTTTCGACCAATTTGCGATAATCTCCCAACTTAGTTTCACGTCTTCTTGTAATTTTTAACGTTATAAAATGATTTTCTAACCACTTTTTTACATACAAGTCTGCATTATGAGGGAGATAAGAAGTTAAATGTTCTAAATTCACATTGTGCAAGATAAATAAAAAGCCTTTCCAATAAAAATATTAATTTTGTCGTAATGAAACTAATCGAAAATTTAGGGTCATACTTTATGCTTATGGGTAAAGTATTTAGCAAACCTCAAAAATTGAGCGTTTTCTGGAAATTGACCGTTAGAGAAATATATGATTTAGGTGTCAACTCTTTGGGAATTGTAACCTTTATCTCAACATTTATGGGTGCAGTTGTAGCAATACAAATGGCGAAAAACTTTCAGGGAGCGTCTATTCCTGTTCCAGATGCTTACATTGGTTATGCGACCAAAGTGGTTTTGGTGTTAGAGTTTGCCCCAACCATTATGTCGCTAATTTTAGTTGGTAAAGTAGGTTCGTACATCGCATCGAGTATCGGAACTATGCGTGTTACAGAACAAATTGACGCGTTAGATGTAATGGGGATCAATTCTGCAAACTTCTTGATTTTACCAAAAATTATCGCCTGTGTATTTTTCAATCCTTTATTGGTTATGATTTCTATCGGATTTGGATTATTAGGAGGTTACTACATTGGTGTTTTTACAAAACTATGGTCTGCAGCCGATTTTATTACAGGTTTACAAATGAATATGGCAACAAAATTGTTTGTCTATACATTCCTTAAAACAATGGTATTCGCGTTTGTTATCGCAACAATTCCGGCATATTATGGTTATAAAGTAAAAGGAGGTTCGTTAGAAGTTGGTCGTTCTGCAACAACAGCTGTTGTATGGACATCAGTAGCAATTATTGTGATCAATTTAATATTAACACAAACAATTTTGAGCTAATGATTGAGGTAAAAGATATCAGAAAATCATTTGATGCAGTAGAAGTACTGAAAGGTTTTTCTGTCACTTTCGAGAAAGGAAAAGTTAGTTTGATTATTGGTCAAAGTGGTTCTGGAAAAACTGTTTTTTTGAAAAATTTGATTGGATTATTAACACCAACTTCAGGTCAAATTTTGTACGAAGGAGATAATATGATCGAGTTTGATTACAAAGAAAAACAACGTTTACGTTCAGAAATTGGAGTAGTTTTCCAAGGTTCGGCTTTGTATGATACGATGAATATTGTAGAAAATGTAAAATTTCCATTGCAAATGTTTTCGGATATGTCAAATGCTGATGCCGAAAAACGTGCGCGTGAAGTGTTAGATCGTGTAGAAATAGCTCGTACAGCGCTTAAAAAATATCCGTCAGAAATATCTGGAGGAATGCAAAAACGTGTGGCGATTGCGCGCGCGATTGTAAATAATCCAAAATATTTATTTGCTGATGAACCAAACTCTGGTCTTGACCCGAAAACGGCGTTAGTTATCGACCAATTAATTTATGATATCACAAAAGAATACAACACAACAACCGTTGTAAATACACACGATATGAACTCGGTAATGGAAATTGGAGATCATATTGTTTTCTTAAAAAATGGTTTCTTGGAATGGGAAGGGACAAAAGAGGAGATTTTGGTGGCTGATAATCCAAATGTTATTGATTTTGTATATTCGTCAAATCTTTTCAAGAAACTAAGAGAAGCCTTATTAAAAGAACAATAATAAATCAATAAAAATAAAAATTCTATGAAAAAATTAATTTTAACTGCAATTGTAGGTTTAGCTGCAAATTTTGCAACAGCACAAAATATCAATTTTGGTATCAAAGGAGGAGCTGTTTTCAATACAGATAAAGGAAAAGTTTGGGAAGATGCTGGAAATATTTTCAAGAAAGATGGGAAAGCTTCTGCAGGGTTTCAAGCTGGTGCTTTAGCTCGTGTCTCTTTAGCAGGAATTTACATTCAACCAGAGTTATTGTATACGCAATTCAAAAATGAATATGATGTTGATGGACAAAAACTGAATGTAACTAAAAAACGTATGGATATTCCTGTAAATGTTGGAAAAAGATTTTTAGGAATCGGACATATTCAAGCTGGTCCAGTTTTCTCTTACTATTTTGATGATAAATTATCTGTAAAAGATTTTACAACTGCAAAACAAGACGAATTTAATGTCGGAATGCAAATTGGTGCAGGTGTAGAAGTTTCTAAATTATTATTCGATTTACGTTACGAATTCGGTTTAGGAAAAGTTGGATCTGACATTTTGAACGGATCAAATGGACAATATAGAACAGAAATTCGTCCGCAAATGTTAAACTTATCAGTAGCATATTTATTCTAAAAGGTTGTTTGTAAATAAATTTATTGGATATATTTGTTCCAAATTGTATTTTTGCAACCTCGTAAATTATTAAAATGGCAAAAAATAATAAAAAAGAAGAATTCGCTACAGAGCAATTCGTAGAAAAATTAGATAGAACAGCTTTCAACGTAGAGTTTTTTGTTGAAAAATATGCTAAAGCAATTGGTATTGGTTTAGGAGTAATTATTGTAGCTGTTTTAGGTTATTTTGCTTACTTAAAACTAGTCGTAGAACCTAAATCGGATGATGCTTTCAAAGAAATGGTTCAAGCAGAACGTCTTTTTGATCAAGATTCTATTAACGTTGCTCTTAATGGTAGCGCAGGAAGTTTCCAAGGTTTACAACAAATTGTTGATGAATATGGAAATACTGATGCTGGTAATTTAGCACGTTTCAAAGCGGCAAGTTCTTATTATAAATTAGGAGATTACGCATCTGCGGTAAAATTATTAGAAGATTTTGACACAGATGACAATGTAATGTTGGCGCAAAAATATGGTATGTTAGGAAATGCATTAGTTGCTTCTAACAAATTAGAAGAAGGTTTACCTTACTATGTAAAAGCTGCTGAAGCGACAGAAGTTGAAACATTACAATCGACTTACTATACAAAAGCGGGTGAAATTGCGATGGAATTAGGTAAAAATGCTGATGCTTTAAAATATTTTCAAGCTTTAGAGGATAAATATCCAAATGCAAATAATGGTGAAACTGCGAAGTTTATTGAGCGTTTAAAATACGCTTCTGAAACTGCGAAATAATTCACTTCAAAAGATAATTACAAGCCGAACAAATTGTTCGGCTTTTTTTATTGATTCAAATCAAAGTTTATCCTAAATCATTTTTGTAATTTTACCATTCAAATTTTAAACAAAATGGCAACAGAAAATAAAAATTTATCTCAATATAATAAAGCAGAATTACCAAATGTAGCGGGCTCTAAGTTTGCAATCATTACATCTGAATGGAATAATCATATCACATTTAATTTACGAGATGGAGCAAAAGATACATTGATTGATTTGGGCGCAAATCCTGATGATGTTACATTATATGAAGTTCCTGGTAGTTTTGAGTTGATTTATGGAGCTGATAAAGTCGCGCAAGTTCATCCAGATTTGGACGGAATTATCGTTGTTGGATGTGTGATTCGTGGAGCAACAGCGCATTTTGATTATGTTTGTCAAGGTGTGACACAAGGAATCAAAGATTTGAATATCAAACACAATATGCCAATTATTTTTTGTGTTTTAACAGACGAAAATGAACAGCAATCAATTGATCGTTCTGGCGGAAAACATGGAAATAAAGGAGTTGAAGCTGGTGTAGCTGCGGTTATGATGGCGGATATGAAAAAGAAATTAGGTAAATAATTTTAGAATGATAGATTCAAAACTTTATCGATGCCAATAGCAGAAGATTTTAAATCAATTTATACGAAAAATTGGGAGATTTATTTTTCTCAATGTGATCCGACAGGTAAGATGAAATTGTCTGAAATGGCAAATCTTTTTCAATTAACTGCTTCAGAACACGCGATAAAAGGAGGTTTAGGTTTCTTTGATTTACAAGAATTTAATCAATCTTGGGTAATGAATCGACTTCGAATTGAGATTGATGAATTACCTTCTTGGACAGATTTTGTTGATGTAAAAACTTGGATTGAAGTATTGAAAGGTGCAAAATCTATTCGTGATTTTACAATCGAGAAAAATGGAAAAAAATTAATTGGAGCTTCAAGTTTGTGGGCGGTTTTCAATACAGAAAAACGTCGTCCTGATATTCTTCAAATTGATTCATCTCACATTGAACGTTTTCCTGATCTGAAACCAACGGAAGTCGAGAATTCGATTTTAAACATCGATTTTGAACCAACAGAAGTTATTCAATATAAAGTTCAGTTTTCTGATTTAGATATCGTAAAACACGCAAATAATACCAAATATTTGGATTGGTGTTTGAATACTATTGATCCTGAAATAATATTCAAACATCGTATCAAAGCGATTGATATGAATTTCTTGAAAGAATTAAGTTTACATGACAAAATAGAAATTCAGAAATTAGAAACTAAGAATTTAATTCAGTTTAAAGTTGTTAATCAAGAAAAAGTAAACTTCGTTTGTCGATTGGAGTTGAGGTAAAATACTTTGTATAATGCGATGTAGAAATGAGTTCAACATGACTTATGGATAATAAGTCAGAATGCAACGTAAGTGGAATGAAGAATCTCAGATTCCTCCTTTCGTCGGAATGACATTTACTTTATCAGAGTTTTGAAAACAATTATTCTGAGTTTATCAAAGAATCTAAAATTATTACAATAAAAAAAGGTTTCATATCGAAACCTTTTTTTATCTATTTTTCTTTTGTCAAAACAAATTTAGCAGAATCGGCCGATTCTATTTTCTTCTGATTTTTATTTAACTGAGTAATTTTTCCCTCTTCAACCAAAAAAGCATTCGGAACATTGGCAATTTCAGGAAAAACAATTGTATTTCCATCTTCTTTAAACTGAAAAGTTCCAGATGTCATAATTGCCATTTTATCTAACCCCAGACGTTTTGTAGAATAGACATATCCTTTGTTTGGTAATAATTTTATTTCCATTTCAACCTCTTTGCAATCTTTCTCATAACAAGGCAAAATTCCTTTGTAAGCTCCTTCGTATTGAATAGATTCTTCGGCAGTTTTTGCTTCAACTTTTACTGAATCTTCTACATTTTCTACATCATTTTTTACAGGTTCTGTTTCGCTTTTACAACTTGACACAACAAAAGCTGCGATTGTAAATGTGGCTAAAATTATTTTTTTCATTTTTTAGAATTTGATTTAAAGGTAAGTAAATTTTGAGCCAAAAAAAATCCTTCCGAATATTTTCAGAAGGATTTGTATAATGTTTTGTAATCTTATTCGATTAGAAAATTTCTTTCGCAGCAAAGTGGAAAGCAGCTTCAATAGCAGCATTTTCGTCAGAATCAGAACCGTGAACAGCGTTAGCATCGATAGATTCAGCATATTTAGCACGGATTGTACCTTCTGCAGCCTCAGCTGGGTTAGTAGCACCGATTAAAGTACGGAAATCAGCAACTGCGTTGTCTTTTTCTAAAACTGCAGCAACGATTGGTCCAGAAGTCATGAATTCTACTAAATCCTTGAAGAAAGGACGCTCTGCGTGGATAGCGTAAAATGCTTCAGCATCTTGTTTTGCTAATTGAGTCATTTTAGCCGCTTTAATTTTGAAACCAGCGTCAGTAATGTCTTTTAAAATATCTCCGATGTGTCCTTTTGCAACTGCATCAGGCTTAATCATTGTAAATGTAATGTTTGCCATTTTATTGAATTGTATTTATTACTTATTTTTTGAGGTGCAAAATTACAAAAATGATTCGAATGTTTTTGTTTTATAATTAAAATTTCTTATTTTAATAAAAATAGTTAATTGTTATTCATTTAAGATTGTTTCAATTCGATAATATTTCTTATTTTTAAGAGAAATCTAAAACTTATGAATACAAATGATCTTTCCACATTTCATCATAAAACAAAACTCAAAAAGGTTGGTGATAAATATTTTCTACCTTTCGAAATTTGGAATTATTTAGATTTTGGGCTGATGTTTGCACTTGTTTTATTCTTTATTTATGCATCAAGTGAAATGAATATTGTTTTTATTTCAATGATTTTAATTTTTGGAATCCGAATAATAACGACAATTAAAGACAGATTTTTTGTAGAAATTAAAACATCAAAATCGTTGAGTGAGAATATTAATTTAATCAAAGAATTAGCACAGCGTCAACATAATTTTACGCAATCATTGGACGAAGAAGGTTTGTTTCTTTTTGAATATTCGGAACGAAATATTTTTTACAAATACAATTACCGAAGAAGAGATTATATCGAAACAGTTGTGATTTACTGTGAAGACAATTCGATTTGGGTGAACTCTTTTAATCAACGTTATTTCGGAATTTTTAGACGATATAATCTAAAACAATGGATAAAATTGATCCAATTAAAAAGCGAGAATTAATCTCGCTTTTTAATTTTAATATCTTTCGATTAAATCGTTTCCTATTTCGTTGATAGAATCATCAGTTTCTTTTGGGTTTGGTCCCCATTGATTAGAACCTGGTTGACTATCCATAATAAAAAATATTAATAAAATAAGATTTCCTCCAGGTATAAAAGTTAATAAATAGAACCATCCACTTTTTCCTGTGTCATGCAATCTTCTACTTATTAAAGCTAATCTTGGTATAAGAGTTATAAAAAAAAATAAAACTATTATTCCTCCAATAGTATATGAAACTATGTCTGATATATTTATAAATTTAAATAAACAAATGAAAGATATTATAAAAAATATAGTATTAATTAAAGTTGTATACCAAAATTCGCTTCTGCGGGCTCTTCCCGAGAAATTGGCGTAATTGTCAAACATTACTCGTTTGTATATTTCAATCATAGATTAAGTTGTTAAATTATGTTAAAAATATTAAAATAAATTTTATTACGTAACTCTTAATCTGCTTTTAAACGTTTAGTTTTGAACATTTCTGGCTTATAATTAATAATAAAAACACCAAGAATAATTAGAATAGTAGCGACGATAAACTTTGATGAAATTTGTTCGTCTAATATTAACCAACCCAAAATTATTGCAATAATCGTATTGAAATAAGAAAGAATAGAAACTTGTATTGGAGAAATTTTGGTCAACGCATAATGAAATGAAAAAAACGTAATCACAGAACCAAAAACAGCTAAATAAAGCATGGCAGAAATACTTTTTGTACTCCAATTTTCGAAATTATAATTTTTTGTAAAAGCGAAAGCAAAAATAATTTAAACAATTCCAGCAAATATAAATTGGTAAAAAAGATTGAGAGAAATATTTTTGGATTGAATATTCATTTTTTTAATGAAAATAGTTCCTGTTGCCCAACCTGTAATTGCACAAAAAAGTAAAATAATTCCAGTTCTATATGCTAGATTTGCTAATTCTTGATTTCCCTACCAAAAAATAAATATTCCACCCCCAAAATAAAGTAAAACACCTAATAATCCACGCTAACTGAATTTTTGTAAGCCAATAAAAATACTTCCTAAAAAAACGAGAATAGGTGAGGTTGCACTAATTAATGCAGCTAAAATACTCGATAAGTTTTCTTCTGCAGCAGTAGTTAATCCATTTGCCATTATCAGCATTAATGAAGCGAGATAAGTTGATAAGAAAGGTTTTTCCAGACAATCTATTTTAATTCCTTTTTAGATAGTAAAATAATTAGCATAATTAGTCCTGCCAAAAATTGACGAATTTCAGCAACAAACCAACTAGGAATAGTTTCTACAGCTATACGAATTCCGAGAAAAGTTGTTCCCCAAACAATTGCAACTATGCTTACGGCAATCAATAATTTGATGTCTTTCAAGATTAAAAAAGTTAAAAGTGTTAATTCTAAAATAGAATTATAAAAATAAAAAAAGCGACTTGATAAACCAAGTCGCTTTTAGAGTATTATAATAGAGATTTGTTATTTAACAAAATCTTCTGCTTGTTTTAGTGCAGCATCTAATCCAGAAACCTCTTTACCACCTGCTGTAGCTAAGAAAGGTTGTCCACCTCCGCCACCGTTGATGTGTTTTGCAATTTCTTTTACAATTTGTCCTGCGTTATAACCTTTTTCTTCCACAAGATTTTTTGTAATAGAAATTGTGATAGATGGTTTTACAGCATCATTAGTACCTACTACGATAAATGCATTTTCGATTTCTTTTGTTAAATCAATTGCATTTTGTTTTGCGGCATTTGTATCTAAATTCGTTTTAACCGCTAAGAAATTAACACCATTAATCTCTTTAATTGCAGCTTTCCAAGTTGCTTTTTCAGCAGCAGCTTGTTGCGCAACAAAAGATTCTAATTGTTTTTTCAATTCTGCATTTTCATCTAATAAATGTTGAACAGCTTTTACCGCATCATTTTTCGTTTTAAGTGCAGCTAAAACATCATTGTAATTTTTCTCAGCATCTTTGTATGCTTCGATTGCTTTGTTTGATGTAATTGCTTCGATACGACGAATACCAGCAGCAGTAGAAGATTCAGATAAAATTCTGAACAAACGAATATCCGCTGTGTTTTTTACGTGCGTACCACCACATAATTCGATAGAAGATCCGAAACGAATAACACGAACTTTATCACCATATTTTTCACCAAATAAAGCCATTGCGCCTTCAGCGATAGCTTCGTTGATATCACAATCTCTTTTTTCGATTAATGGTAAAGCTTCTGCAATTTTATCGTTTACTTTTTGCTCAACAATTGCCAATTCTTCATCTGTCATTTTAGAGAAATGAGAAAAGTCAAAACGTAAATAATCATCTCCCACATAAGAACCTTTTTGTTCTACGTGAGTTCCTAAAACTTCGCGTAATGCTTCGTGCATTAAGTGTGTCGCAGAGTGATTTTTCGTTGTCTCATTACGTTTTTCTGTATCAACTTTCGCATTGAATGTAGCGTTTACATTTTCTGGTAAAGTTTCAACAAAATGAATTACTAAGTTATTTTCTTTCTTCGTGTCAACAACTTCAATTGTTTCATTCAAAGTAGAAATTGATCCTGTATCACCAATTTGTCCTCCAGATTCTGCATAGAATGGCGTTTGGTTGAATACTAATTGGAAAAATTCTCCTTTTTTATTTTTTACTTTTCTGTAACGTGTAATTTTTACTTCAGCTTCTGTGTTATCATAAGCGATAGAAGTTTCGTTTCCTTTGTCATCTAAAATAACCCAGTCATCCGTTACCAAAGCAGTTGCTTTTTTCGAACGTTCTTTTTGTTTCGCCATTTCAGCTTCAAAACCAGCTTCATCAATTGTGAAACCGTGATCTTCTGCTACAATACGAGATAAATCTGCAGGGAAACCGAATGTATCATATAATTCGAAAATCACATCACCAGGAACAACTTTAGAATCTCCTAATTGCTCGATGATTTGATTTAATCGGTTTAATCCTTGTTCAATTGTACGTAAGAAAGAAGCTTCTTCTTCACGAATAACGCCAGTTACAATTGTTTCTTGTTTCACTAATTCTGGGAAGAAATCGCCCATTTCAGCTTTCAAGATTGGATATAATTTATAGATAAAAGGTTCTTTAAGACCTAAGAAACGATATCCGTAAGAAATTGCACGACGTAAAATACGACGAATTACATATCCTGCTCCTGTGTTTGATGGTAATTGTCCATCTGCAATTGCAAAAGAAACTGCACGTAAATGGTCAACTACAACACGTATAGCGATATCTGTTTTTTCTGATGCTCCATATTTTACACCAGAAATTTCTTCTAATTTATTGATTGTTGGTTGAAAAACATCTGTATCATAATTAGATGATTTTCCTTGTAAAACCATTGCTAAACGCTCAAATCCCATACCTGTATCGATGTGGCGAGCTGGTAAAGATTCTAAAGAACCATCCGCCTTACGTTGATATTGCATAAATACCAAATTCCAAATTTCGATAACTTGTGGATGATCCATATTAACCAATGATTTTCCATCAACAGCTAAACGATCAGCTTCTGGACGAATATCTACGTGAATTTCAGAACATGGTCCACATGGTCCAATATCACCCATTTCCCAGAAATTATCTTTTTTATTTCCGTAAAGAATTCTGTCTTCCGCAATATGTTGTTTCCAAAGTTCTAACGCTTCTTCATCTAATGATGTTCCGTCACCTTTGTCACCTTCAAAAACGGTTACATAAATTTGATCTTTAGAGATTCCGTATTTTTCTGTTAGTAATTCCCATGCCCAAGCGATTGCTTCTTTTTTGAAATAATCACCAAAAGACCAGTTTCCTAACATTTCGAACATCGTGTGGTGGTAAGTATCTTTTCCTACATCATCCAAATCATTATGTTTACCAGAAACACGAAGACATTTTTGTGTATCCGCGATACGATTACTTTTTGGAGTTCCGTTTCCTAAAAAATATTCTTTGAATTGTGCCATCCCCGAATTATTGAACATTAATGTCGGATCGTCTTTCAAAACAATCGGCGCTGAGTCTACTATTAAGTGGCCTTTTGTCTCAAAAAAATGCAGAAATTCTTTTCTTATATCTTTGGATTTCATTTAATTAAATTATTTTTATCATTTGATTAACAAGTTTACTCGTACAATATTCGTTACTTTGCAAACGTTTTACAAAGATAATAAAAGGTTGGTTAAGTAATGGAAAATAAAAACTATAAGTATAATTCTGTGAAATTTTTGATGAGTTGGGCGAAGAAAAGAGTCCAAAAAACTCCTAAAACAGCGTTATACGTATTACTATTTTTATGTCTATCGACAATATCTGCTGGAATGATTGGATATCATTTTAATGATTCAGAATACGCATCTAGAGCAGGAAAATTCAAAGACGACAAAAGCAAATTATTGGCTGAGTTGGAAAGAATGGAAAATGAAAATCAGCAATTACATAAAAAATTCAAAGAAGTAGAAGAAGCTTTGACAGAAATCGAAGAAAAAGATCGCAATATTTATCGTACAATTTATGATATGCGTGTCAATGAAAACATCGATTCTGTAAACAAAGAAATTGATAATTATACAGCAGAAGATATTGAAAAATTGATTGATAAAATCGAAATTGAATCAAAATCGTTGGACGAAGTGTTTCGTTCGGCTGGTGTAAAAGATGCGAATTTATCATCAATGCCAGTTCTAAAACCTGTTGCAGATAAATATGTAAGTAGATTAGCATCTGGTTATGGATCTCGTTTTCACCCAATTTTGAAAGTGAATAAAATGCACAAAGGTTTAGATTTTGCTGCGTCTACAGGAACACCAATTTATGCAACTGGAGATGGTTCTGTAAAAGTTTCTGAATTTAATTCGGGTTACGGAAATATGGTGGTCTTGAAACACGGAAATGGTTACGAAAGTTTGTATGCTCACATGTCTCGTGCTAAAGTTCGAAGCGGACAAAAAGTGAAAAGAGGTGATGTAATTGGTTATGTTGGGACGACTGGATTGTCGACAGGAGCGCATTTGCATTACGAAATTCACAAGAATGGGGAACCTGTAGATCCTATTATGTATTTCTACAATGATGTTGATCCAGACGATTTCATTAAAATTTATCAAAACTCTAAAAAATTGTCATTATCTTTGGATTAAACGCTGATAATGAACGTAGACCTGCCTGATAAACTATATTACTCGATTGGCGAAGTCGCCAAAGCCTTTGATGTAAATGCATCGTTGATTCGATTTTGGGAAAAAGAATTTGAAATTATTCAACCCAAAAAGAACAAAAAAGGAAATAGATTATTTACCAAAAATGATATTGATTGTTTTAAGAATATCTATTATTTGGTCAAAATAAAAGGCTATACGTTAGAAGGCGCAAAACAAGCGATTGGTAAAAAAGGAATTGCGACAACGACAGATGAAATAGATGTTGTGAAGCGATTAGAAAATATAAAAGACGAACTCATCAAACTTAAAATGAGTTTTGAATCGGAAGAAATAAAAGATGAACTGAATTAAGTTCATCTTTTTTGGTTATAAAACTTTTGTGGATATCCTAACGAAAGTTCC
>NZ_DJBB01000079.1:0-93826 GCF_002429865.1 Empedobacter sp. UBA5987 | reverse complement strand
TAAAACTCAAATGTGTGATTGTTTGCTACTTGGAGATAAAGGGTATTTATCACAAACAATTCAAATTGACTTATTTAATGAAGCTAATATTCGATTAGAAACACCGAAAAGATCCAATCAAAAAGAGTATAAACCTCAGTTTTATCCATTCAAAAAGTATCGAAAAAGAATTGAAACGTTATTTTCTCAACTATGTGATCAGTTTATGATTAGACGAAATTATGCAAAGACTTTCGAAGGGTTTAAAACCAGAATTTTAGCTAAAATTACTGCACTTACTGTGGTTCAGTACATTAATAAAACATACTTTAATCGAAATATTAATAATCTAAAAACTCAAATTATTTAAAATGCACAACGGGTCATTTTTGTATTTATAGTACTAATAAATGCGTTCAGTTTAATTGACGGAATTGATGGTTTAGCTTCAGGAATTGGTATAGTAATTAGTTTGTGTTTTGTTTATATATTCTACAGAATATTTGATTACGGAATAGGAATATAAGCTGTTAGTACATTAGCTGTTTTAATAGGTTTTGGAAGGTATAATTTGTCCAAAAAGTTTAAAATATTCATGGGAGATACTGGTTCTATGGTTATAGGATTTATTTTAACTTTTATGGCAATTCGCTTTTTATACATTAGTGAAACCTCTAGTTTAGGTTTAAAAAACAGGACTTGTTTTATTTTTTTATTTTTGTTACTACAATCGTACACACTTTATCGGTTTTTACAATCCGAATTCTTAGAAAAAGAAGTCCTTTTTCGGCAGACAAAAACCATCTTCATCACCAGTTTTTAAAATTAGAGTTAACTCATATTAAAACTTCAATAATATTAGTACTTATTAACATTTTTTTTATATTCATTGGGTATTTTTTTAGAAATATTGAAATTAATAAACTATTTTTGATCTTTATTGTTTTATCAATTAGTTTTGTTGTTTATCTACGGTATGCTGTAGTATTAAAAAAGAATAAAAAAATATCATTATAAAAATGCTTAACTTAAAATCAACTTTAACCAAAACCTTTATTTTGTTGATAGTCATGAATTTGTTTTTATGTATATCTTTAAAAGATGTTCAACTAATTCAGCCAGATCCTAATTTAAAATTAGATGCAAATGGTAAGATTTCTTTTGAAAGGCCTGAATATCATATTCAAAAAAATGATCAAATTTTAATTAATATTTCTTCTGCTGCAGGAGCTTCTATGGGAATTCTTAGTGATTTTATTACTTCAGGCAATAGTACTCAAGGAGGAAATGGAGTGTATGTAAGACAAGACGGAGCAATTGAGTTACCTCGTATTGGAAAAATAAAACGTTTAGCTTCTCGAATTAAAGGTAAATTCTTTTAATTGAAATGATCTTAAAGAACATATTTGATTTTATACTTGCATTAATCCTACTAATTTTTTTAGTGGGATTAATTGTTTTGTTAATTATCATAAGTTCTATTGATACCAACCAATTTGGTGTTTTTACACAGAAAAGAGTAGGGAAGAATGGAAGGCTTTTTAATATTTATAAAATCAGAACAATAAAAGGAATTTCTAAATCGACAATAACAACCGATCAACATCAAATTACCAAAATTGGAAAGATTCTTCGAGATTATAAATTAGATGAATTACCTCAATTGTTTAATATACTAAAAGGAGAAATGAGTTTTGTTGGTCCTCGTCCAGATGTTTCTGGTTATGCTGATAAATTGATAGGTCAAGATCGAATTATAATAAATGTAAAGCCTGGTATTACTGGACCTGCACAATTGAAATATCGTAATGAAGAAGAAATTTTGTCTAAAGTAAAAAATCCTATCAAATATAATGATGAAATTCTTTGGCCAGATAAAGTCAAGATTAATGTAGAATATGTAAAGAATTGGAGTTTTCGACAAGATTTGATTTATATGTTTCAAACAATATTCAAAAAATAAAAAGAGAATCCAATTTTAGGATTCTCTTTTTATTTTTTGGATATTTTCGTTTTTCTAAACTTGAATGACACCTAAATTAAATTGTTTTTCAATTGGAGCATGATTCGCAGCTTCAATCCCCATTGAAATCCATTTACGCGTATCCAAAGGATCAATAATTCCATCTGTCCACAAACGTGCCGCAGCATAATAAGGACTTGTTTCATCATTGTATTTTGCTGTAATTTCGTTCAAAAGTTCTTGCTTTTTCACTTCATCAACTTCTACACCTTGCGCTTTCAAAGTCGTTTCTTTTATTTGTAGCAAAACTTTCGCCGCTTGCTCACCTCCCATAACTGCCAATTGAGCCGAAGGCCAAGCCGCAATTAATCTAGGATCATAAGCTTTTCCACACATAGCATAGTTTCCTGCACCATAAGAATTACCAACTATAATCGTGAATTTTGGAACAACAGAATTCGAAACTGCATTTACCATTTTCGCACCATCTTTGATAATACCACCATGTTCAGATTTAGATCCAACCATAAAACCAGTCACATCTTGTAAGAAAACTAACGGAATTTTCTTTTGGTTACAATTCGCAATAAAACGAGTCGCTTTATCCGCAGAATCTGAATAAATCACACCACCGAACTGCATTCCGTCTTTTTTAGACTTCACGATTTTACGTTGATTAGCTACAATTCCAACTGCCCAACCATCAATTCGAGCATACGTACAGATGATTGATTTCCCATAATCAGGCTTATATTCGTCCAATTCCGAGTTATCAACAAGTCTGTTAATAATCTCATACATATCGTACTGCTCAGAACGTGATTCAGGTAAAATACCATAGATTTCTTTCTCATCTAAAGCAGGTTTTGCTGCTTCAATTCGATTAAATCCAGCTTTTTCATAATCACCAATTTTACCAACAATAGATTTTATTCTATCCAACGCATCTTTATCATCTTTTGCTTTATAATCAGTCACGCCAGAGATTTCGCAATGTGTTGTTGCTCCACCTAAAGTTTCGTTGTCAATATCTTCGCCAATTGCTGCTTTTACCAAATAACTTCCTGCCAAGAAAATAGAACCTGTTTTGTCTACAATCATTGCTTCGTCGCTCATAATTGGTAAATATGCTCCACCAGCAACACAACTTCCCATCACAGCAGAAATTTGAGTAATTCCCATTGATGACATGATTGCATTATTGCGGAAAATTCGACCAAACATTTCTTTATCAGGAAAAATCTCATCTTGCATTGGTAAATAAACACCTGCGCTGTCCACCAAATAAATAATTGGCAATTTATTTTCCATCGCAATTTCTTGAGCACGCAAATTCTTTTTACCTGTAATTGGGAACCAAGCACCAGCTTTTACTGTCGCATCATTTGCAACAACAATACACTGTTTACCAGAAATGTAACCAATTTTCACAACAACACCTCCCGAAGGACATCCGCCGTGTTCTTTGTACATTTCATCTCCTGTTAAAGCACCAATCTCTATGTTCGGTTTTTTTTCGTCCAAAAGATAATCAATACGTTCCCTTGCAGACATTTTTCCTTTGCTATGCAACGCATCAATTCTTTTTTGACCTCCGCCAAGGTAAACTTGTTTCAGTTTTTGGCGTAGTTTAGAAAGTAATAATTTGTTATGATCCTCTCTTTTATTAAAAGTTAAATCCATTGTGGTTTTCTGTTTGTTTACAGCCCTAAACTAATGAATTTTATCGAATTCTTAAAATGAAATTTAGACTTGAGAATCAACGAATACAAAGTTCTTGCAATGCGTTTGGATTTGAGGAAAAAATGATAGAAAATCAGTTTCTAGATTCGCATAATTTTTTTCAAATTCGGGAATGATTTGATGTAAATTATTCTCAAATTTTGCTCGACTTCCGATTCCTTTTAATGTTTTTTGAACGCCTTCTATGGTCGAATAATTTTCGAACCAATCATATTTCAACAAATAAAAAATGATTTCTTGTAGTTTTTTTGGAAGCGAATTGTATTCATCCTTAAATAATTGATAACAATCTGATTTGAATTTTTCGAAAGGAGTTTCAGAATAATTATTCCAATATTTAATCAAAAAATAATCATAAATCACATCAATAATAATTGGTGCAAATTTGTGTTGTGTTTCGTGAAAATAACTTGAACTTTGTTTGACAGTTTCGTGAGAATCTGTAAATGTATCAATTGAACGATGCAATAAAATGCCTTTCTGAATATCTTCTGGAAAATCTAAATATTGTTTTCCCTTTACAGTTTCACCAAGCAAATTTCCAATTTGAAGCGATTGATTTCCGAAAGATAAATATTGATGTGCGACAAAGTTCATAAGGCTTGTTTAGTTTCATAAAGTTAAGTTTTTTTGAATAAACCTGTGTTATTTTACTGTGAAGAAAAAAAGCCATCTAAAAAAGATGGCTTAAGAATTATATTTTATTCGTTATTTCCAGAAATTTGATTGATTTTTTCTTCTAAAATCGGATAATATTCAATCATAGAATCTTTTAAATTTCGATCCAAACTTAATGCATTTTGCAACGCTTCATTTCCTAATTGATCTTGCTCTGTAATATAATAGACATTACTCAATTGATAGAAAAATTCGGCACGATTAAAATTCTTTAAAGCGCCTGTTAATAAGACTGCAATCGCTTCCTCGTATTCGCCAACAGCAATTAAAGTTTCGACGTAAGCAAACCAAGTATGGAAAACTAAAGGCTTTAATTGAACCAATTTCGAAAGGTTTTTTATAGCTTCTTCAAACTTCATTTGTTTCAGAAAATAGTAAGTTGAATCTGTATAATATTCGTAACTATCGCCATTCAATTCTATTGCACGCTGAATGTAATATTCGGCTTCCTCTATATTTCCTAATTTGTTGTAAAGCGAAGCTGTTTTTGCCCAAACTTTATCCAATTGCGGATCTTCTTTTATCGCAATATGATAAGCTTTCAATGCTTTTTGTGGTTTCTCTAACTTTTCGTACAATTCACCAATTTTCATATGCGTAACAGCGGGCGAATCATCAAATTCTAATGTTTCTTCTAGCGTTTCTATTGCTTTATTATATTCTCCTAATTCTTCCAATGAAAGCGCTTTGTTAGCATGACCAACAATAGAGTTAGGATTAATCGCGAGCACGTAATCCAATGCATTTATAGCTTCGTCATACATTTTTTTGTGATTGTACAACAGACCAAGTTGCAACCAAGAAACTTCCGAATATGGATTATCGTCAATAAAATCTTTTAAAAATTCGATGCATTCATCAGGATTATGAATTTCTTCGTAGCATTGAATAATAGAGTAGAAAGTATAATCGTTTTCTGGATTGAATTTCAATGCTTTTTTGAAAGCAATTAACGCAGAATGAACTTCATCTAAATTCAAATATTCATTTCCGATACAATTGCAAATAAAATCAGTTTCTTCTTCGTCTATTTGCAAAGCTTCTTCATAAAAATTTATCGCTTTTCGAGGCATATTTTTCATTCCCCAAAATCGCGCTTGTACAAGAAGGTAATCTAATTCGTTTGCAGCTAAATCCTTTAAATCTTTGATGAGTTTTGCAGCTTTTTTTAAATCCTCAATTGTAAGAAAATATTCAATTCTCTTGATTTTGATATCTATATTCTCGGGATGCATTTTTTCTGCAAAATCTAACGAACGTTTTGCATATTCGCTATCATTTACTTCAAGATAGAACTCAATAATTTCGACCAAATCCTCCGAATCGTAATACTTATATTCACGATTATCAAGCATTTGCTCAAAACCTTCAATTAGCTCGTTATTAAAAAAATCTTCGTCCATAGTGATAGACTAATTTACAAAATAAAATGTGCAAAAATCATAACGAATTGTTAGAGTTTTGCACATTTGTTAAACAATTAAAATAGATTGTTTTAGATAATATTTTTGATGCTTTCGATCATTTTATCGGCTAATTTATTTGCATTTTCTTCTGAAGTACTTTCAGTATAAATACGAATAATTGGCTCTGTGTTTGACTTTCTTAAATGAACCCATTCTGTAGGGAAATCAATTTTAACTCCATCAACCGTATTGATTTCTTCATTTTTGTAAACTTCTTGAATTTTCACTAACAATTCGTCCACATTGATTTCTGGTGTTAATTCGATTTTCTTTTTCGCCATAAAATATGCTGGATAAGAAGCTCTAATTTCAGAAACTGATTTATCTTGTTCAGCTAAATACGTCAAGAATAAAGCAATTCCAACTAAAGAATCACGCCCGTAGTGTAATTCTGGATAAATAATTCCACCGTTTCCTTCTCCACCAATTTTAGCATCAACGTTTTTCATTTCAACTACAACATTCACTTCTCCAACTGCTGAAGGCGAATATTTTTGACCATATTTTTCAGAAATATCGCGTAATGCACGAGAAGATGATAAGTTAGAAACTGTTGCTGAAGGCGTTTTTGATAATACATAATCTGCGACTGCAACTAATGTGTATTCTTCTCCAAACATTTCACCTTTTTCGTCGATAATTGCTAAACGGTCAACATCTGGATCAACTACAATTCCGAAATCAGCTTTTTCGTCGATTACTTTTTTACAGATATCACCTAAATGTTCTTTTAAAGGCTCTGGGTTATGTGGAAAATGCCCGTTTGGCTCACAATACATATCGTAATGAATCACACCTAAACGTTGTAACAACTTAGGAATTGCAATTCCTCCGGTTGAATTTACCGCATCAATCGCAACTTTGAAATTTTTCTCTTGAATCGCTTTTGCATTTACTAATGGCAATGCTAAAATTTTCTCGATATGTAAATCAATAGCGTCGTCAAACGTTTCATAAGAACCTAAATCATCAACTTCAGCAAATGTATAATCATCTTTATCTGCGAAAGCTAAAATTTGTGCGCCGTCTGCAGCAGAAACAAATTCTCCTTTTGCATTCAATAATTTCAAGGCATTCCATTCTTTTGGATTGTGAGAAGCAGTTAAAATAATTCCTCCATCTGCATGCAAATGTGTCACCATAACTTCTACAGTTGGCGTTGTAGATAAACCTAAATCGACAACATTAATTCCTAATCCTTGTAAAGTTGAACAAACTAATTGAGAAACCATTTGTCCAGAAATACGAGCATCGCGCCCTACAATTACTTTATATTCTGATTGATTTGATTGATTCTTAAGCCAAGTTCCGTAAGCTGCTGCAAATTTTACAGCGTCTATTGGAGTTAAATTATCTCCTGGTTTTCCTCCGATTGTTCCACGAAAACCTGAAATAGATTTGATTAGAGACATAAATTTTATTTTATAGTGTTACAAATTTACAAATTACAAAAACTTTTCTTATCTTTTTGGAACGATTTTAGTTAAGATTTACTTAACAATTTTTAAAACCATAAAAAATAGTATTAATTATGATGACAACTTCATTTATTATGTTAGGTATTACCGGAGTTTGGAGCTTTTTGGTATATTTAGTGTTCGGTTTAATTTGTGCTGGAATTGCTAAAGCAATAATGCCAGGTAAAGATCCGGGAGGATTTTGGGTAACTGCACTTATAGGTATTGTTGGTGCATATTTAGGAGCGTATATGCGTACAATTTTAGGAATTTCTCATGATGGAGAAGTAAGTTTTTTCAGTCCATTGGATTGGATTTTTTCAATCTTAGGATCATTAATTTTATTATTTATCTGGAAAAAATTATTAGCTCCAATGTTTAATAAATAATTCATTACAATTATAAAAAAAATCCTTTATCAGAGACTGATAAAGGATTTTTTTTGTTCATATTATTTATAAAGGAAGAATGTTTTTCTCGTATTTCTGATTAATCATAATTGCAGAAGCTTCGTAGAAAGCAATAAATCCGCAGATGATTCCTGTCCAACCAGCAAAATGTAAAATGCTTTGATCTCCTGTAAAGTTTCCTGCTGCTAATAAAAAGAATAGTAAGGTTAACGATCCGAATAATAATTTACCAACCAAATTGCCTTTTAGTGTTTGGAAAAAGTTGATTAATGTAAATAATCCCCACATTCCTAAATAACATCCCATCGCATTTCCGTCTGGTTTTTCTACGCCAAACATTGGTGCTAACCATGTAAATACAAGTGTTAACCAAAAAGCGCCATAAGACATGAATGCAATACTACCAAAGTTGTTTCCTTTTTTCCATTCCATAACGCCAGCCACAAATTGTGCTCCGCCTCCAAAGAAAACACCCATTCCCATAATCATACTATTAACAGGGAAAAAACCTGCATTGTGTATGTTTAATAAAATAGTTGTCATTGCAAAACCAAATAATCCTAAAGGTCCAGGATTTGCTGTTTGGTCTTTAATTGAGTAAATATTGTTCATGTTATTTATTATTTTAAGACAATAATAATCTGAAAATAATAAATAAAAAAGAATTTATTCATAAAAAGTGTATAACTTACACTGTAAAAATATTTTTAAGTGAATATATTATTGATAATAAGTAAATTGAATACTTAATTTTTTAATATCTCGAATAAATAAAAAATCCGTTAATTATCATTAACGGATTTTTGAATTTGAAATATAGTTAGATTATTTCTTTTTGTTTTTTTGTTGTTGCTCTTGCATTTCTTGAGCTTGTTTCATCATTTCTTGCATTTTCGAAGCAAACTTACCTGTCTTTTTAGGTTTTGTTTTATTTGTTTCGATGATTTGATGAATCTTCGCTTCGTGAATCATATATTTCTTAATATATAACACGATGAAAATATTAATCGCATTGGATACTAAATAATACCAAGATAGACCAGAAGCATAATTGTTAAGGAATACAAAGAAGAAAACTGGCATTACATACATCATGTATTTCATGAATTGCATATTTGGCATTCCTTCTTGTTGTGGCATTTGGAAATTATCCATAGATCCAGAAACTTTAAAATAAATCATCATTGCAACAATGTATAATAAAGCGAATACACTTAAGTGACCATTAAGGAATGGAACCCATTCTGGTAATTTGATTAAATCATCGAATGCTGTTAAATCATCTACGAACCAGAAAGGAACACCTCTCAAGTCGATTAAGTTCGGGAAGAAACGGAACAACGCATAGAAAATTGGAATTTGTAATAAGGCTGGTAAACACCCTGCTAATGGATTGATTCCTGCATTACGATAAATTGCCATTGTTTCTTGTTGCTTCTTCATCGCATCTTTCGGATCCTTGTATTTTTCGTTAATTTCATTCAACTCTGGACGAACAACTTTCATCAATGCAGATTGACGGTATTGTTTGTACATAATTGGAGATAAAATCAATTTTACAACGATTGTCATCAAGAAGATTACCCATCCGTAAGTGATTCCTACAGAAGCTAACCATTTGAAAACGTTCAAGAAGAAATATTTATTCAACCAACCAAATAATCCCCAACCAAAGTCAATTAAGTTTTGAAATCCTTTGTCGTTGTAATCTTTCAACATTTTATAATCCAATGGAATAAAATCCCACGTGAATTTTGAATTGATTTCACTATTTTTTAACTCTAATTTAGAGTTTAAGTGATAGTGTTTACTATAAGTTAAATCCTCTTTATCAGAGTTTTTAGAACCACCTTTTGTTGTTTTAAACCCTTCATCATTTGATAAAACTGTTGCAAAGAATTGTTGTTTGTTGGCTACCCAAGAAATAGCTTCCTCTTCTTCCCATTCGTCAGAACCAAATAATTCGTATTCGATGTCTTTGTTTCCTTTGAACTGAAAATAAGTATGTGACCAATATTTTTCTTGATCTTTTCCTTTCTCAGTACTGAAACCGTCCATTGTCCACGCTAAATCTACATTTTTATCAGAAGTGATGTTAGATAAACCTTGCGTTTTAACTTCGAAATCGACACCATAAGAATCTCCTAATGTATAGATGTATTGAATTTGACTATTTTGAGCATTTGCTGTAAACGTCACAATTGTATTGTTCGCATTTTTCTGTACTTGAGGCACAAATACCAAATCCGAAACATTAAGAACAGCTCCTTGTTTTGTTTTGAATGATAAGTTGAACTTACTTGATCCATCTTTTACTAAATGTAAAGGATCTTTGTGTCCATCTTTTTTGTCATTGTAAGCTGTATATCCAACGATTTGTACGTCAGAAATTTGAGCTCCTTTTGGCGAAAAAGTAACTTTTAATTTATCATTACTAACTTCAACATCTTTTGCTAATGTAGGATCTACAGTTTGAAAAGCTTGTGTTGTAGCTGTTTTATTTAATTGTTCCTGTTTTTTCGCTTGCTCTTGCTTTTGAACTAATTCTTTTTTCTGTGCTTCGACCTCCGCTTCCGAAGGTTTGTTTAGAAAATAGAATACGCCAAAAAGAATTGCAATTAAAATAAAACCAATCGTTTGGTTAAAATCAAATTTTTTCTCTTGTTGCATTTAATAAATCATTTTGTTTATTCAATAAAGAAGCTTCGATAAAACTTATAAATAAAGGATGTGGCGAAGCAACTGTACTTTTATATTCCGGGTGGAATTGTACACCTATATAATATGGGTGTTGATTATGTTCTAAAATTTCTACTAATTCTGTTTCAGGATTTTTACCAACTGGAATAAAATTGTTTTCAACAAATTCATCGTAAAAATCATTGTTGAATTCATATCTATGGCGATGACGTTCTAAGATTTCGGTTGTGTTGTAAATTTTCTCAATTTTTGAATTAGGAGTTAATTCACATTTCCAATTTCCTAAACGCATTGTTCCTCCTTTGTCCGAAACATCTTTTTGATCTTCCATCAAACTGATAACAGGATAAGGCGTTGTTAAATCCATTTCTGCTGAATCTGCTTTTTCGTAACCTAAAACATTACGCGCAAATTCGATTGCCATAATTTGCATTCCCAAACAAATTCCTAATGTTGGAATATTATTTCTTCGTGCATAATTTGCAGCAATTATTTTACCTAAAATACCACGATCTCCAAAACCTGGTGCAATCAAAATTCCCGAAACGCCTTTCAACTGCTCTCCAACATTGTCTTCTGTAATATCACCAGAATATACCCAACGAACTTTTACATTCGTTTCGCAAGTTGCAGCAGCATGTGTAAATGCTTCTGTAATTGATTTATAAGAATCGTGTAACGAAACGTATTTACCAACTAAAGCAATTTCTATTTCGTTTTTAGGATTTTTATGATTTGATAAGAATTTGTTCCAAACTGTAAAATCTGGTTCTTGATCAGTTGGCAAATCTAAGCCTTTTAAAACAACTTCGTCAAAATTTTGTTTATGTAATAAGAATGGAACCTCATAAATTGTGTCTGCATCCATACTTTCGATTACATTTTCTTTGCGAACATTACAGAATAAAGCCAATTTAGCTTTTACATCTTTTGGTAAATGACGCTCCGTACGTGTAACTAAAACATTGGCATGAATACCATTTTCCATTAATGTACGAACAGAATGTTGAGTAGGTTTTGTTTTTAATTCTCCCGCAGCAGCTAAATAAGGGACTAATGTTAAGTGAATAACAGAAGAATTATGTTCTCCTAATTCCCAAGTTAACTGACGGATAGATTCGATATAAGGTAAAGACTCAATATCTCCAACCGTACCTCCAATTTCAGTAATGATGATATCATAATCACCTGTATTACCTAATAATTTGATACGACGTTTTATTTCGTTTGTGATATGAGGAACAACTTGAACTGTTTTTCCTAAATAATCTCCACGACGTTCTTTTTCTATAACTGTTTGATAAATACGACCTGTAGTAACTGAGTTAGCACGAGACGTTGCACGGTTCAAGAAACGCTCATAATGTCCTAAATCTAAATCGGTCTCTGCACCGTCTTCCGTAACGTAACATTCTCCATGCTCGTAAGGATTAAGTGTTCCTGGGTCTACATTTATATAGGGATCCAATTTCTGAATTGTTACTCTATATCCTCTTGCTTCTAGTAGCATTCCTAATGATGATGCTACGATTCCTTTTCCTAACGACGATGTTACTCCTCCGGTAACGAAAATGTACTTTGGTGCTTTGTTTGTTTCCATTGAATCTTTAAATCAATGGTTGCAAATTTACGAATAAATAATGGGGTAAAAAAAAGTGGGAGTGAAATTTAGAGAAATAAAAATAGGCAAGCGATCTACATCACACCGCTACGACCGTATACCTTTGCTACGTTCCCGTCCTGGAGGATTCAACAGGAGCTGGTTGTGTAGGACTTGCCTGATGCAAAGGTAAGAAAGTTTTGCAAAAATAAAAGTGTTTATTGAAAAAACTTTCTTGTTACTTAGGTCTTATTGAATTAATAGATTGATTTACAAATAAAAATTAGAACTAAAAAAGTAATTGAAATTGTAAAAAGTAACCGAAGAAAAGAATTGATGAAGATAAATTCCTTTTTAAATCATACAATTTAATAGAGAAAGAATTACGAGATATAATTATCTTTGCAGAATGATTAGTTTTAATAAAATTTTTAAAAACTCTTTGGTGCTTACGGCAATTACATTAGCATTGTTTTTCGCACTTTACTTTTATTTTTCGTTGAACGGAACAGTTTCTGTAAAAGATTATTACACTTACAGCTTCATGATTTGCTGTTTTATTGTATTACCTTTATATGCATTATATTGTTTCTTAACAATTTTCAATTTATCGAAAAATAAAGCAAAAAATCATCAAACTTCAGAAGAATTAATGACCTTTAAAGAAGGTTTTAAAGTTGGTTTCTACACAATTTTCTTCGCCGGAATCATGAGTTTGATTGTTATTTTTGTATTCTTCAATACTTATGGAGAATGGGCACAAGATAGTTTGAAACAAGGATTGTTAGATACTTTTACGTCTAATATGTCTGATCCAAAAGTCGCAAAAGATATCGAAACATTCAGAAATTCGGATGATTATAAAACACTTAATTTATTTACTGTGAAAAACTTCTTCGGATTATTCTCAATTTTCTTATCTTTCTACATCGCAATTGCAGCGATGTTTTCACAATTCTTAAAAAAACGTGTTTTTTAACATATGGATATTTCAGTTGTTGTTCCTTTATTGAACGAACAAGATTCCTTAGAGGAATTATTCTACAGAATCAAAAAAGTCTGTGAACAGAATGATTTTACATTCGAAGTTATTTTCGTTGATGACGGAAGTACAGATGATTCGTGGCAAATTATCGAATATATTGCCAACTTCAATACAGAAGTGAAAGGAATTAAATTCCGTAAAAATTATGGTAAATCTCCAGCACTTAGCGCGGCTTTCAAAGAAGTGAAAGGTGATGTGGTGATTACGATGGATGCAGACTTACAAGATTTTCCTGAGGAAATTCCGTCGTTATACAAAATGCTGAAAAACCAAAAAGCAGATATTGTTTCGGGTTGGAAAGAAAATCGTCAAGATAATAAATTGACAAAAAATCTTCCTTCGAAATTATTCAATGGTGTTGCACGTAAAACGTCTGGTGTAAAATTGCATGATTTTAATTGTGGTTTGAAAGCTTATCGTTGGGAAGTAACGCAAAATATCGAATTGTATGGAGATATGCATCGTTATATTCCTGTTTTAGCGAAAAACGCTGGATATTCGAGAATTATTGAGAAAAAAGTAAAACATCAAGCGCGTAAATATGGTGTTTCAAAATTTGGAGCAAATCGTTTTGTAAATGGTTTCTTAGATTTGATTACACTTTTCTTTGCATCAAGATTCGGGAATAAACCAATGCATATTTTCGGTTTATTGGGAACATTGATGTTTATTTTAGGATTTTTCGCTTCATTTTATTTAGGAATTGAGAAATTATACAAAGTTTATATTTCGCATACATCAGCTAGATTAATTACAGATAGTCCTTATTTTTATATCTCGTTAGTTTTTATGATTTTGGGAACGCAATTATTTTTGGCGGGATTTTTGGGCGAGTTAATTGTTCGTAATAATCGCGAAAAACAATTGTATTTAGTTCAAAAAGAATTGAATTTAAACTAATTAAATAACCAACTGCTATGAAGAAAATATTTTTATTAGGATTTTTAGGTTTAGTTGCAACTTCGTGTTCATCATCAATTGATGGAGAAGGCGCTGCAACGGCTCAAAAAGAATATACTGCTGACAATATCAAAGATTTGAGCGTTTCGTGTAATTGTAATGTTATTTTGGTTCCGGGAAACAAATCTGGAGTTAAAGTAGAATCGCATCAAAATATTATTGATAATTTAGAAGTTGAAGCAAAAAATAATGCGGTTACAATCAAAGAGAAATCAAATGTAGACCATTATAGTGCCTATGATTTGTACGTTTATGTGACGCGAGATTTGGAAAAAATCGATGTGAATAAACAAACATCTTTGACAACTTCTGGAACATTAAATGTAGATGAATTGACAATGAATGCGAAGGATCAAGCGCGAATTAATCAAACTTATTTGATTACAAACAACTTTGATTTGAAAGCAGATGATCAATCAAATATAATGTTAGAAGGAACTGCTGGAACTATGAAAGTGAAAGCTTATGGCGAAGCACAGTTGAATTTGTTCAAATACGAAGTTAACGAAGCTAATTTTACAACAGATGATAACGCTTTGTTAGATATCAATGCGCGCCAAACGCTTTATGGTTCTGCAAAAGGAAACTCAATCGTTAATTTTATGGGCGATCCAAATAAGGATACAAAAATTGCCGACCGTGCCCAAGTACTAAAAAAATAAAAAATAAGAATGACTTCAAGTTTAGATAATGCTAAATTATGGCTTTCTGACGCTTATGATGCGGAAACAAGAAAAGCTGTTCAAGATTTAATTGATAATAATCCAACCGAATTAGACGATTCTTTTTATAAAAACCTTGAGTTTGGAACAGGAGGGATGCGAGGTATAATGGGAGTAGGAACAAATCGTTTAAACAAATATACACTTGGTGCAGCGACGCAAGGTTTAGCAAATTATATCAATCAACAATTTCCGAATAAAGAGAGAAAAGTTGCGATTGCATACGATGTTCGTCACAATTCGGATACATTTGCAAAAATGGTTGCTGATGTATTGACCGCGAATGGAATCAATGTTTATTTGTTCGAATCTTTTCGTCCAACACCAGAATTGTCTTTTACAGTTCGTCATTTAGGTTGTGATGCTGGAATTGTGTTGACAGCTTCTCATAATCCTCCAATTTACAATGGTTACAAAGTTTATTGGAATGATGGAGCGCAAATTGTTCCGCCTCAAGATGGAGAAATTATCAACGAAGTAAATAATGTAAAAGTTGAAGAAATCAAATTTCAAGGTAACGATACATTGTTGACATATATCGGAAAAGAAATTGATGAAGCTTTCATTGATGCGTGTGTAGCGAACGGAAGTTTTACGCAAGAAGGTAAAAAAGATATCAAAATAGTTTTCACTTCTATTCACGGAACTTCGGTTGCAATTACGCCAAAAGCTTTTGAAAAAGCTGGTTTTACTCAAGTTCATCAAGTTGCTGAACAAGCTATTCCAAGTGGAGATTTCCCAACAGTAAAATCGCCAAATCCGGAAGAACCAGAAGCGTTAACTATGGCTGTTGCTTTAGCGAATGAAATTGGTGCTGATGTTGTTATTGGAACAGATCCTGATGCGGATCGTGTAGGTGTTGCAACGCGTAACAATGAAGGCGAAATTATTTTATTAAATGGTAACCAAATGAATACTGTTTTGGCTTATTATTTATTAGAAAAATGGCAAGAAGCAGGTAAATTAGTAGGAAAAGAATTTATCGGTTCGACAATTGTAACGTCTGATATTTTCTATGATATTGCAGCTAAATTCAATGTGGATTGTAAAGTTGGATTAACAGGTTTCAAATGGATTGCTGATATGATTCGTAAATTCGAAGGCAAAGAAAGTTTTGTTGGAGGAGGAGAAGAATCGTTCGGATTTATGGTTGGAGATTTTATCCGCGATAAAGATTCGGTTACAACAGCTTTATTGGTTTCTGAAATTGCTGCTGTACAAAAAGCGAAAGGAAGTTCTCTGTACAATAAATTAACAGAAATCTATCTTGAAATCGGGAAAGCATATCAAGAAGATTTAATTAGTATTGTAAAACCTGGAAAAGAAGGTGCAGAGTTGATTGCTAAAATGATGGTGGAATTTAGATCAAATCCTCCAAAAGAATTAGCAGGATCTAAAGTTGTTCGTGTAAAAGATTTTCAATCTTCTATTGACAAAGATTTAATTTCTGGTGAAGAAAAAGCAATTGAGATACCAAAGTCAAATGTATTGATTTTCTATACAGAGGATGGAAGTAAAGTAGCTTGTCGACCTTCTGGAACAGAACCAAAGATTAAATATTATTTCTCTGTAAATGCTCCACTTTCTAACAAAGAAGATTATCCAGCTGTTCAAAAAGAATTGTTAGCGAAAATCGATTTGTTGAAAGAAGATTTTAGCAAATAATTATTCAAGAATAAATAGTATAATAAATAGAAAATGGCTGTCAAAATTGACAGCCATTTTTATATATGATTAAATTTTAATGTTAGAAAAACATTGAAAATAGATAATAAAATCCTGTTGCAATAAGTGCAGAAACTGGAATTGTCAAAATCCAAGCCCATAATAAACTAATTGTAACACCCCAACGAACGGCAGAAACTCTTTTTACCATTCCAACACCAATAATGGATCCCGTGATCACGTGAGTTGTAGAAACTGGCATTTTGATATGTTCTGTAAAAAATAATGTAATAGCTGAAGCTGTTTGCGCTGTGAAACCTTCGATAGGAGTAATTTTTGTAATTTTATTTCCCATCGTTTTTAAGATTTTCATTCCGCCACCTAAAGTTCCTAAAGCAATTGCCGAGAAACACATAATCGGAACCCAATCGTGAATATCAGTACTACTTGTTGTGATGAACCAATGTTTCCAATTGAAAACATCATTCAAAATCCAATCATTCATATCCGTATTAACAATCGCAGTTTGATTGGCAAGTAAAGCAAACGTGATCACTCCCATTACTTTTTGAGAATCATTCAAACCATGACCAATACTCAACATTGCAGAAGAAACCAATTGCAATTTCTTGAACCAAGCATCTGCTTTATGTGGTTTTGCATTTCGACAAAGATTCAGCGTGATGATGTAAATAACATTACCAGCGACCAAACCAATAATTGGCGCGACCAAAATGAAAGCAATAATCGTTAAGATAATTGTACTGTTAATCGCAGAAAAATCATAACCTGTTGCAGCTAATGCACCTCCAGCTAAACCACCAATCAAGGTGTGAGATGAAGAGGAAGGGATTCCTAATTTCCAAGTTAAAATATTCCAAGTGATTGCTGCAGAAAGCGCCGCCATAACAACTACAGATGGATTAGAGCCAAATGCGACAACAACATCTTCTTTGATAATTTTAGCGATTGTGTCTGCAACTCCGAATTCTCCAATGATAAATTTAGCAATGAAAAAAGCAACAAAATTGAAGAATGCAGCCCAGATAACAGCTTGAATAGGAGTCAAAACCTTTGTAGTAACAACGGTTGCAATAGAGTTTGCGGCATCGTGAAAACCATTTAAGAAATCAAATAAAATGGCTAAACCGATAATGATAAATAATACAGTTAATTGCATGGCGCAAATTTAAAACTTTATTAAACTTATTATTTATCAATTTCGAAAATTATTTCAAAAATAAAAAAGGAGCTTATAAAAGCTCCTAAATATGAATGATATTGATTGTTATTTTTAAACAAATAATGTTACGATGTAGTAGATTAATGCAGCTAATAATGCTGAGACTGGAATGGTAAGAACCCAAGCCCAAAGTAAACTAATTGTTACTCCCCAACGAACTGCAGATACACGTTTCGTTAAACCTACACCAATAATAGAACCTGTAATTGTATGCGTTGTAGAAACTGGAATTCCGAAATGCTCAGAAATATAAAGCGTCATTGCTCCTGAAGTTTCAGCAACTACACCTTCTAATGGTGTTACTTTTGTAATTTTAGAACCCATCGTTTTGATGATTTTCCATCCACCACCCATTGTACCTAATGCAATAACAATAAACGATGTGATAGGAACCCACATCCAATGCGCTACGAAATATTGGAATTTGTCTTCTGCTTGTACATAAGCTGGGTCAAAATCGACATTTATGTGATAGAAGATAACCGCTGCTCCAATAATACCCATTACTTTTTGCGCATCATTCATACCGTGTCCTAAAGAGAAAAGGGCAGAAGAAACCAATTGCAATTTCTTGAACCACCATTCTGCTTTTGCAGGTTTGGCTTTTTTACAAATATGAAGCGTGATGATGGTTAATATTGAGGCGATAATCATACCAATTAATGGTGCTAATACGATAAAGCAAACAATTGGAATTACTTTTTTGTAAACAATTACATCTTCTCCATCGGCAGAAAAACCACCAGCGTGAGCCAATGCTGCTCCAATAAAACCACCAATTAATGTATGAGAAGAAGAAGAAGGGATCCCGAACTTCCATGTTAATAAGTTCCAAGAAATGGCAGCGATAATTCCAGCTAAAATAACTTCTAGTGTAATAAAATGCTCGTTAACCGATTTTGCAATCGTATTCCCAATCTTAAATTCTCCAATCCAATAGACCGAAATAAAGTAAGCTGCAAAGTTGAATGCTGCAGCCCAAAGTACAGCTTGAAAAGGCGTTAAAACCTTAGTAGCGACAATGGTAGCAATAGAATTTGCTGCGTCGTGAAAACCATTTATATAATCAAAAACAAAAGCTAAGACGATAATAGTAATCAATAACATTCCTGGCGTTGACGTAAGCATGCTCGAAAACGCTGAAAAAAAATCTGTCATAATCTTTTAGATTAAGTTCTGGTTATGAGTGTTTTACCGCTACTGCTTCCAATACATTTGCAACACTTTTACACTTATCTGTTGCAGATTCTAATGAAGATAAAACTTCCTTGTATTTGATGATGTTTTTGGCATCAGTTTCGTTCTCAAAAATTTCTTGAACCGCTTTATCAAAAATACGGTCCGATTTATTTTCTAATTTATTGATTCGTTCACATATTTCGTAAATACGATTTACGTTTCTCAAATCTTTCAATTGCTCAATTCCTTCACCGATTAATTGACAAGCCTCTAAGTTAACAGCTGTAATTTTTCGGATAGATTTTGTAATTTTATCTACTTGATAAATATTGATACGATTCGCTGCACCATTTAAATTATCTGCAACATAATCGATAGATTTTACTAATTGATAAATATCTTCTCTGTCAAAAGGCGTGATAAAGTTTTTGCTTAACTCTAAATTTGTTTTTTGAGTAAGATATTCAATTTTACTTTCAATTTTAGAAATTTGTGCGATGTAATCTTCGCGTTCTTCAACTGGAGCGTTTACACATTCATGTAACAATTCAGCTAATTTGATTAAACTTTTTGAAGCTTCCTCGAACAAAGGATAGAATACTTTATCCTTCGGAGTAAATAATTTAAAAAATGAGTTTACCGACATTCAATAATGTTTTGAAGTGCAAAATTAATTTTTCTAATGTAAAATTAACATTAAATAAATATTATGCGAACGTTTTTATTAAAATATATCGATAATTATATGATATTCAGATTAATTAAAAATACGAAAAGTTATTAGCTTAGAGAAAAATAATATAGGATAAAGTTTTAATAAATTTTGTTGTCAATAGATGTAGATAAGATACTATCACTTATCAAAAATTAGGTTTATTGATAATTTACTTGTTTTGTTATTCTTGAATTAAAATTCTGTAAAATATAGTTTATAATTCTTTAAAAAATTATAAATCAATGTAAAATAAATCCATTATTATTTGTTTTTGTATAAATTATTTGTAGTTTTGCATGCCCAAAAAATGGGTTTAATCCAAATTTAAAAGGAAATTTAATTAGTATGCCAACAATTCAACAATTAGTTAGAAAAGGTAGAAAAAAACTAACCAAGAAGAGTAAATCGGCTGCATTGGAATCATGTCCACAACGCCGCGGTGTTTGTACACGTGTTTACACTACAACTCCTAAGAAACCTAACTCAGCAATGCGTAAAGTTGCTCGTGTTAGATTAACAAACGGGAAAGAAGTTAACGCGTACATCGGTGGTGAAGGTCATAATCTTCAAGAGCACTCGATAGTATTGGTTAGAGGAGGTAGAGTTAAAGATTTACCAGGTGTGCGTTACCACATTGTACGTGGAGCGTTAGATACTGCGGGAGTAAACGGACGTACTCAACGTAGAAGTAAGTATGGAGCGAAACGTCCTAAAGATGCTAAAAAATAAATTTAAGGTAAGATGAGAAAGACAAGAGCTAAAAAAAGACCTTTACTTCCAGATCCTAAATTTAATGATCAGTTAGTAACTCGTTTCGTAAACAACTTAATGTACGACGGAAAAAAATCTGTAGCATTCAAAATTTTCTATGATGCGTTAGAAATCGTAGATTCTCGTAAAGAAGATGCAGAAAAAACTTCATTAGACATTTGGAAAGAAGCATTATCTAATGTAATGCCTCACGTAGAAGTACGTTCTCGCCGTGTTGGTGGAGCTACATTCCAAATTCCAATGGAAATTCGTCCAGACCGTAAAATTTCAACAGCAATGAAATGGTTAATCAAATATTCTCGTAACAGAAACGAGAAATCGATGGCTCAAAAATTAGCTGGAGAAATTATTGCAGCTGCTAAAGAAGAAGGATCTGCCGTTAAAAAACGTCAAGATACTCACAAAATGGCAGAAGCTAACAAAGCATTCTCTCACTTTAGATTCTAATACACGATGGCAAGAGATTTAAAATATACAAGAAATATTGGTATCGCAGCGCATATCGACGCTGGGAAAACTACCACTACAGAACGTATCTTATTCTATACAGGGAAGTCTCACAAAATTGGAGAGGTTCACGATGGAGCTTCTACAATGGACTGGATGGAGCAAGAAGCTGAACGTGGTATTACCATTACTTCTGCGGCAACAACTTGTACTTGGACTTTTCCAACAGAACAAGGTAAGCCATTAGCAGATGCAAAAGGGTACCACTTCAATATTATTGATACTCCTGGTCACGTTGACTTTACTGTAGAGGTAAACCGTTCATTACGTGTATTAGATGGATTAGTATTCTTATTTTCAGCAGTTGATGGTGTTGAACCTCAATCAGAAACTAACTGGCGTTTAGCTGACAACTATAAAGTTCCACGTATGGGATTTGTTAACAAAATGGATCGTCAAGGATCTAATTTCTTAAATGTATGTCGTCAGGTAAGAGAAATGTTAGGATCTAATGCTGTTCCTATTGTATTACCTATCGGTGAAGAAGCTGATTTCAAAGGTATCGTTGATTTAATCAAAAACCGTGCGATTGTATGGCATGATGAAAACAATGGTTCTACTTTTGATGTTGTAGAAATTCCTGCAGATTTAGTTGACGAAGTTAAACAATACAGAGCTCAATTAATCGAGGAAATCGCTGCTTATGACGAAAACTTATTAGAGAAATTCATGGAAGATGAAAACTCTATTACAGAAGACGAAATTCATGCAGCTTTACGTGCAGCAACATTAGACATGTCTATTATCCCAATGACTTGTGGATCTTCTTTCAAAAATAAAGGAGTTCAGTTCATGCTAGATGCTGTTTGTCGTTATTTACCTGCTCCAACAGATAAAGATGCTATTCACGGTACAGATCCAAAAACAGAAGAGCCTATAACAAGAAAACCTTCTGCAGATGAGCCATTTTCTGCATTAGCGTTTAAAATTGCTACTGATCCTTATGTGGGTCGTTTAGCATTCTTCCGTGCTTATTCTGGTCATTTAGATGCTGGATCTTACGTATTAAATACTCGTTCTGGTAATAAAGAACGTATCTCTCGTATCTTCCAAATGCATGCTGCAAAACAAGAGCCAATCGAATTTATCGAAGCTGGAGATATTGGAGCAGCTGTAGGTTTCAAAGATATCAAAACAGGAGATACTTTATGTGATGAAAAAGCACCTATCGTTTTAGAATCTATGGATTTCCCAGATCCAGTAATTGGTATCGCGGTTGAGCCTAAAACTAAAGCTGATGTTGATAAAATGGGTATGGCTTTAGCTAAATTAGCTGAAGAAGATCCAACATTTACAGTTAGAACTGATGAAGCTTCAGGGCAAACAGTTATTTCTGGAATGGGTGAGTTACACTTAGATATCATTGTTGATCGTTTAAAGCGTGAATTCAAAGTAGAAGTTAACCAAGGAGAGCCTCAAGTAGAGTACAAAGAGTCATTCTCAAGACCAGCTGAACACCGTGAAGTTTACAAAAAACAATCTGGTGGACGTGGTAAATTTGCTGATATCGTTTTCGAAATGGGACCAGCAGATGAAGGAAAAGTAGGTTTAGAATTCGTTTCAGAAATTAAAGGTGGAAACGTTCCTAAAGAATTTATCCCTTCTATTGAGAAAGGTTTCAAAGCTGCAATGAAGAATGGACCTTTAGCAGGATTCGAAATGGATTCGTTAAAAGTTACTTTAAAAGATGGATCTTTCCACCCTGTGGATTCTGACCAATTATCTTTCGAGTTAGCTGCTCAAATGGGTTACAAAGCTGCTGCAAAAGCTGCTGGTGCTCAAATCTTAGAGCCTATCATGAAGTTAGAGGTTTTAACTCCAGAAGAAAACATGGGTGATATTGTAGGTGACTTAAACCGTCGTCGTGGTCAAGTATCAGGAATGGATGATAGAAATAACGCTAAAGTTATTAAAGCTATGGTTCCATTAGCAGAAATGTTCGGATATGTAACTTCATTACGTACATTATCTTCTGGTCGTGCTACATCTACAATGGAATTCGATCACTACGCTCCAGCACCAACAAACGTGTCTGAAGCTGTAATCGCTAAAGCAAAAGGTAACGCTTAATTCAAGAAAAATGAGTCAAAAAATTAGAATAAAATTAAAATCTTACGATTATTCTTTAGTTGATAAATCAGCTGAAAAAATCGTAAAAACTGTAAAAGCTACAGGAGCTGTTGTTAATGGACCAATTCCATTACCAACTCACAAAAGAATCTTTACAGTTTTAAGATCTCCACACGTTAACAAAAAATCTCGCGAGCAATTTCAATTATCAGCTCACAAAAGATTATTAGACATTTATTCTTCTTCATCTAAAACAGTTGATGCTTTAATGAAGTTAGAATTACCTAGTGGTGTTGAAGTAGAAATTAAAGTATAGTTAGCTGTATTTTAAATAAATATAAACCCTGAGACGTGCACATCTCAGGGTTTTTTTTTGAGTTGCTATTAAGAATGCTTTGATTGACATTTTTCGCTGTTTGTAAACTTTTGAAAAATAATCAATTGAAAGTTTGTTGTTTACAAATTAATTCATACATTTGCATGCTAATTTTAGAGAAGATCTCTAGTGGTCGAAAGTCCACATTCTCTGAAATATTAAACAAATTATTAACATATTTTAATCAAATGTCAGGTATCATTGGTAAAAAAATCGCGATGACTAGCTTATTTGATGAGAACGGGAAAAATATTCCTGTGACAATCGTAGAGGCTGGGCCATGTGTGGTTACTCAAGTCAGAACCGTAGAGAAAGATGGGTACGTTGCTGCTCAACTTGGTTTCGATGACGCAAAAGAAAAAAACACGACTAATGCTTTAAAAGGTCACTTTAAAAAAGCAGGAACGACTCCAAAGAGAAAGTTAGTTGAGTTTTACGGTGAAGAATTCGTGAACTCTTTAACTCTAGGAGGAGAAGTTAACGTTGAATTATTCAACGAAGGAGAATTTGTAAGTATTACAGGTACTTCAAAAGGAAAAGGTTTCCAAGGTGTTGTTAAACGTCATGGTTTTGGTGGGGTAGGTCAAGCTACACACGGTCAACATAACCGTTTAAGAGCTCCAGGTTCTATCGGTGCTGGTTCAGATCCATCTCGTGTATTCAAAGGAATGCGTATGGCTGGAAGAATGGGTGGTAAACAAGTTACTGTTCAGAACTTAAAAGTACTTAAAGTGGATACTGAGAAAAATCTTTTAATTGTTAAAGGTGCTATCCCAGGTCCTAAAAATTCATACGTAATCGTTAGAAGATGGAAGTAGTAGTATTAAACATCAAAGGTCAAGAAACTGGAAGAACAGTATCTTTAGACGAGGCAGTTTTCGGAATTGAGCCTTCTACACACACAGTGTACTTAGAAGTTAAACAGTATTTAGCAGCTCAACGCCAAGGAACGCATAAAGCAAAAGAAAGAGCTGAGATTGCGGGATCAACTCGTAAAATCAAAAAGCAAAAAGGAACAGGTACAGCTCGTGCTGGTTCTATCAAATCTCCAGTGTTTAGAGGAGGAGGTAGAGTTTTCGGACCACGTCCAAGAAACTACTCTTTCAAATTAAACAAAGCACAAAAGAGATTAGCTAAAAAATCAGTTTTATCACAAAAGTTAGCTGAGAATGAAATCAAAGTTGTTGAAAACTTTTCTTTCGAAGCTCCAAGAACTAAAGAGTTCAAAACTGTTTTAACTGATTTAGGATTAGAGAACACAAAATCATTATTCGTATTAGGTGAATCTAATAGCAATGTATATTTATCTTCTCGTAACTTACAAAAAGTTAAAGTTGTTACAACTGAGGAATTAAATGTATTTGATTTAATCAATGCTTCTCAAATCGTATTTTTAGAAGGTTCTTTAGCAACAGTTCAAGAAAATTTAACAAAATAAGACGAAGAAAATGGGAATCATAATTAAACCAGTAATTTCAGAAAAAGCAACTAATAACAGTGAGTTGTTAGGGCAATATTCGTTTTATGTAGACACAAAAGCTAACAAAATTCAAATTAAAGAAGCTGTAGAAAAAACTTACGGTGTATCTGTAGTTTCTGTTAGTACTTTAGTATCTGCTCCAAAAGTAAAAACTCGTTACACAAAAACAGGTTTTCAAACTGGAAAAACAAATAAGTTGAAAAAAGCGATCGTTAGCTTAGCTGAAGGTCAAGAAATAGAGTTGTTCGGATAATTTAAGAATTAAAAAATGTCAGTAAGAAAATTAAAACCTATCACCCCGGGACAACGTTTTAGAGTGGTTAATGAATTTGCGGCAGTAGATAAAAATGCTAAGCCAGAAAAGACATTAGTTGAAGGAAAATCTAAATCGGGTGGACGTAACAACACTGGTAAAATGACAATGCGTTATATCGGTGGTGGACACAAACAAAAATATCGTATCATCGACTTCAAACGTGATAAAGAAGGTGCTGCAACTGTAGAATCTGTACAATACGATCCAAACAGAACTGCATTCATCGCTTTATTATCTTACGAAGATGGTGAAAAACGTTACATTATTGCTCAAAATGGTTTGAAAGCTGGACAAGTAATTGTTTCAGGTGAAAACGTAGAACCAGAAGTAGGTAATGCTATGAAGCTTAAAAATATGCCATTAGGTACAGTAATCTCTTGTATTGAATTACGTCCAGGGCAAGGAGCAGTTATGGCAAGAAGTGCAGGTACTTATGCTCAATTAGTTGCGCGTGATGGTAAATATGCTATCGTTAAGTTACCAAGTGGTGAATCAAGAATGATTTTAGTGGAGTGTAAAGCAACAGTAGGTGTTGTTTCTAACACAGACCATCAGTTAGAAGTTTCTGGTAAAGCTGGTCGTTCTAGATGGCAAGGTCGTCGTCCAAGAACTCGTCCAATGGTTATGAACCCTGTAGATCACCCAATGGGTGGTGGTGAAGGTCGTGCGACAGGAGGTATCCCTCGTTCTCGTAACGGTATTCCAGCGAAAGGTTACAAAACTCGTGACAAGAAGAAAGCGTCTAACAAATATATTGTTGAAAGAAGAAAAAAATAATTTATGGCACGTTCATTAAAAAAAGGACCATTCATCCACTATAAATTAGAAAAGAAAGTTCTTGCTAACGTAGAAAGCGGTAGCAAAAACGTGATCAAAACATGGTCAAGAGCATCAATGATTTCTCCTGATTTTGTTGGTCAAACAATCGCAGTACACAACGGAAAGCAATTTATTCCTGTTTATGTTACTGAGAACATGGTAGGTCATAAATTAGGTGAGTTCGCTCCTACACGTACTTTTAGAGGTCATGCCGGAGCTAAAAACAAAGGAAAAAAATAGTAAAGGGCCATGGGATCTAGAAAAAGATTAAGTAACGAAAGAATCAAAGAAGCTAACAAGCAGATAGCTTTTGCGAAATTAAATAATGTTCCTACTTCTCCTCGTAAGATGAGATTAGTAGTAGATATTATCCGTGGAGTTGAAATTCAAAAAGCTTTAGGTATTTTAAAATATACTAAAAACCACGCTTCAATCCGTTTAGAAAAATTGTTATTAAGCGCTATCGCTAACTGGCAAATCAAAAACGAAGGAGCTGATGTTGAAGAAGCTGGATTATATGTAAAAGAAATCTCTGTTGATAGTGCACGTCAATTAAAAAGAATTCGTACTGCACCTCAAGGAAGAGCACATAGAATCAGAAAACGTTCAAACCATGTAACTTTGGTTTTAGGAACTAAAGAAGATAAACAAAAAGTACAAGATTAAGAATATGGGACAAAAAACTAATCCAATCGGAAATCGTTTAGGAATCATCAGAGGATGGGATTCTAACTGGTACGGTGGAAATGATTACGGTGATAAAATTGCAGAAGATGCAAAAATTCGTACTTATTTAAGAGCACGTTTGTCTAAAGCCGGAGTTTCTCGTATTTACATCGATCGTACTTTAAAATTGGTTACAGTTACTGTAACTACTGCTCGTCCAGGTATCATTATTGGTAAAGGTGGACAAGAAGTTGACAAATTAAAAGAAGAGTTAAAGAAAATCACTGGTAAAGAGGTTCAAATTAACATCTTCGAAATTAAGAGACCAGAATTAGATGCAATCTTAGTAGGGGATAGTATCGCTCGTCAAATTGAGAATCGTATTTCTTACCGTCGTGCTATTAAAATGGCAATTCAATCAGCAATGAGAATGAACGCAGAAGGAATCAAAGTTCAAATCTCTGGTCGTTTAAACGGTGCAGAGATGGCACGTTCTGAAACTTATAAAGATGGACGTATTCCTTTGTCTACATTCCGTGCAGACATTGATTACCACATTTCAGAAGCTCATACAACTTATGGTCGTTTAGGGATCAAAGTATGGATCATGAAAGGTGAGGTATATGGTAAGAGAGAATTATCTCCTTTAGTTGGATTACAGAAAAAACAAAAAAAGTCTGACAACAACAGAAAGGGAGGTGAAAGATCTAATAATAGAAAGCGATAATTTAGTTTAACAACTAACATAAAGAATTAAGTAGATATGTTATCACCGAGAAGAGTAAAGTTTAGAAAAACCCAAAAAGGTAAGATGAAAGGTGTTTCTCACAGAGGAACTCAATTAGCTTACGGGACTTTCGGGATCAAATCTTTAGACGAAGCGTTTATTACAGCACGTCAAATCGAGGCAGCTCGTATTGCTGCAACTCGTTTCATGAAGAGAGAGGGTCAATTATGGATTAAAATATTTCCAGATAAACCAATTACTAAGAAACCAGCAGAGGTACGTATGGGTAAAGGTAAAGGTGCACCAGAATATTGGGTAGCTCCTGTACAACCAGGTCGTATCTTATTCGAAGTAGGAGGTGTGCCAGTAGAGGTTGCAACTGAAGCATTGCGTTTAGCAGCTCAGAAGTTACCTGTTAAGACTAAGTTTATCGTTGCACGTGATTTCCAAAATTAATAATTTCAAAAATTAAGAAAAAATGAAAGCAGCAGATATTAGAAATCTAAGTGTTGAGGAGTTACAAGCTAAAATAGCTGAAGAACAAGCGAACTACGATCAATTAAAATTGACAAACGCTGTTTCTCCTGTAGCAAATCCAATCGGTATTAGAGACTTACGTAGAACAATTGCTCGTTTGAATACCGTGTTAAACGAAAAACAATCATAACAGTAATCTGTAACTGATGGAAAGAAAATTAAGAAAAGAAAGAGTAGGTTTAGTTACATCAAACAAAATGGAAAAAACCATTGTTGTAGCTGAAACTAAGAAGCAAAAGCACCCATTCTATGGGAAATTCGTTTTAAAAACGAAGAAATATACAGCGCACGACGAAAATAACGAGTGTAACGAAGGTGACACAGTGCGTATCATGGAGACTCGTCCTTTGTCTAAAAACAAAAGATGGAGATTAGTAGAAATCATTGAAAGAGCTAAATAAGATAAGTTATGTTACAACAAGAATCTAGATTAAAAGTTGCAGATAACACAGGAGCTCGTGAAGCATTAGTAATCCGCGTTTTAGGTGGTACTAAAAGAAGATACGCATCAGTAGGTGACAAAATCGTAGTTGCGATCAAAGAAGCTACACCTTCAGGAAACGTTAAAAAAGGTGCTGTATCAAAAGCTGTTGTAGTTAGAACTAAAAAAGAAGTTCGTAGAAAAGACGGTTCATATATCCGTTTCGACGATAATGCATGTGTATTATTGAACACTCAAGGAGAAATGCGTGGTACTCGTGTATTCGGTCCAGTTGCTCGTGAGTTACGTGATAAAGAATATATGAAAATTGTATCATTAGCCCCAGAGGTATTATAATAGAACAACATGGCAAAGTTAAAAATTAAAAAAGGAGACAAAGTAGTCGTTTTATCAGGATCTAACAAAGGTCAAACTGGTACTGTGTTACGCGTATTCCCTGACAAAGCTAAAGCTATCGTTGAAGGGGTTAATATTGCAAAAAAACGTGTAAAGCCAAGCGCACAAAATCCACAAGGTGGAGTTGTTGAAAAAGAAGCTCAAATCTATTTATGTAAATTGGCTTTAGTAGATCCAGAAACTGGGAAAGCAACGAAAGTAGCGATCAAAGAAGAAGGAGGGAAAAAAGTAAGAATTGCTAAAAAATCAGGAAAAGCTATCTAAGATGAGTACAACAACATACACACCTCGTCCGCAGGTTAAATATAAAGAAGAGATTGTAGCTGCTCTTAAAGAAGAGTTCGGATACAAATCTATTATGCAAGTTCCTAAATTAGAGAAAATTGTTTTATCTCAAGGTTTAGGTGCGGCTACAGCTGATAAAAAAATCGTTGATTACGCTATCGAAGAGTTAGAATTAATCACTGGTCAAAAAGCAGTAGGAACAATTTCTAAGAAAGATGAAGCAGCTTTCAAATTACGTAAAGGAATGCCAATTGGGGCTAAAGTAACTTTACGTGGTGAGAAAATGTACGAATTCTTAGACCGTTTAGTATCTGCAGCTTTACCACGTGTACGTGATTTTAGCGGTATTTCTTCTACAGGTTTCGACGGTAGAGGTAACTATAACTTAGGTATCAAAGAGCAAATTATCTTCCCAGAAATTAATATTGATAAAATCAAGAAAATTCAAGGTTTAGATATTACCTTTGTAACTTCAGCGAACACAGATAAAGAAGCAAAAGCTTTATTATCTAAATTCGGATTACCATTTACTAAAGAAAAATAAGAAGTCATGGCTAAAGAATCAATGAAAGCGCGTGAGCGCAAAAGAGAAGCATTAGTTGCTAAATATGCTGCGAAACGTCAAGCTTTATTAGAAGCTGGTGACTACGAAGCATTACAAAAATTACCTAAAAACGCTTCTCCTGTACGTTTACACAACCGTTGTAAATTAACAGGTCGTCCAAGAGGATACATGAGAACTTTCGGGATCTCTCGTGTAACTTTCCGCGAAATGGCGAACGAAGGGTTAATCCCAGGTGTTAAAAAAGCGTCTTGGTAATCTAATTACAAAGAGCAAATTATATAAAAAAACCTTACGCTTAGCGTAAGGTTTTTTTTGTTTTTGTAAGGTTTATATTTCTTTGATCAATTCCCTAAAATCAGCTATGTAATTTGGCTGAAGACAAAAATCTGAATTGTTGTAAATTTTATAATTTAAACCAGCATCTTTTGCTGAATTAATTCCGGTGAGTGAATCTTCGATAACTAAAACTTTTTCCTTTTGCTTTTCGCATAATGATAAAGCTTTTAAATAAGGTTCTGCATTTGGTTTGCCTTTTGAAACATCATCTGCTGAAATAGTGTGATCAAAATAGGAATGAAGTTTTAATTGTTGAAAAGCATACTTAATTTGTCTTCTAGAGGAATTGGAAACAAGAACAATTTGAATTTGATTGGCTTTTAAATGTTCCAACATCTCAGCAACGTGGTCATTTAATTGTACAAACTGATGAAAGTTTTCGACATAAAATTTTTCTGTCCAATCGATTATTTCCTCGTACAAATGATTTGTAAAGCGTTGCTGATTTTCTAACATCAATTGGATTGCTTCATTTGTTGTGAAATTCATTCCGTCATTTTCTACCAAACATATCGTATCCAACCGATATATTTTAATGACTTCATCAAACATCAGCTCCCATAATTGTTGACTATTTACGATTACCCCATCAAAATCAAAAAAGATGGCATTTATTTTCTTTCCCATGTGATATTTTCATAAGATGCATTCCAAAACTGAAATTCTAATTCGCTTGCTTTGACAAAAGCTTCTAGCATTTGTTCTTTTATTTTTTCAGTTGCTCCTTCTGCAATCTTATCAACATAACTTTTCGCTTTTTTTACACCTTCACCAAATTCATCTCCACTATAGGTCTCAATCCATTTTTGATATGGATTATTTTCTTTTGTTTGATTTTTGATGATTTCATCACCAACTTCTTTATAAATCCAAAAGCAAGGCAAAACAGCAGCTAATGCAATTTCAATAGGTTCGAATGCAGCTGTACTTTTTAAGAAATGTGAATAATGGTGACAAACAGGTTGTGTTTCGATGATGATGTTTTGCGATAATCCAAAATCCTCAAAATAGGATTCGTGTAAAGCACGTTCAACAATTAATGCATTTTTTCCGAATTCGAAAAAGTCAATGGCTTGTTGATTGTCTTCAGATTTTGATCCAATGGCAGCTAATACTCGCCCAAAATGTTCCAAATATTTTGCATCTTGTAACATGTAAAACTGAAATTTCTCTATTGGTAATGACCCATTTTGCAATTCAATTATAAAAGGCATATTTAGAATATCATTGTAAATAGGGGCGATGGTTTCCCAAGCTTTAGTTGTGAATGTCATAGGTTTTTAATTTTTGCGGATTAAATAAATGATTAAGAGGTCCATTTCCTTTTCCAATTGTTAGGTCTTTACTTCCTAAAATTGCTTGTTCAACATATTCTTGTGCTAGTTGTACACTTTGTGTGAGTGAAACCCCCAAAGCTAAATTACACGCAATTGCAGAAGATAGTGTGCAGCCTGAACCATGCGTATTTTTTGTCTCTATTTTTTGAGAGGTATAACTTTGTACAGGTTGTTCTTTTTGAAATAAATAACTGATAATTTTTTCTTGCTGAAGATGTCCGCCTTTTAATAAAAGATTCTGACAACCTAAATTTAAAATCGTTTCTCCATAAGAAAGCATCAATTCAGCAGAATCAATTTTATGATTTACCAAAATACTTGCTTCATCAAGATTTGGCGTGATAAGCGTGGCCAAAGGAAAAAGCTTTTCTATGCAAGCTTCAAGTGTTTCTTCTTTGATTAACCGATGTCCACTTGTCGCAACCATGACAGGGTCATAAACAATCGGTCTATTGTAATTTTTTAATTCCTCTGAAATGATATGAACCAATTCAACACTATGAACCATTCCAATTTTTATTGCATCAGGATAAATATCCTCTAATATGGATTGAATTTGTTCACGAATTGCTTGTGCAGGAATTTCGTAAATATTTTGTACGCCTTGTGTATTTTGAACAGGCAAGGCTGTCAATACATTTGTTGCATAACAGCCATGAGCGGAAATTGTTTTGGTATCAGCTTGTATGCCAGCGCCACCGCTTCCGTCAAATCCAGCAATTGTTAAGACACTATATGCTTTTTGGATGGTATTCATTTTCGTTAATAATTTGTTTTAAAATTTGGGCAGATTTTTTTGGATTTTTGCTTCCGCAAATTGCAGAAACAATTGCAACACTATCTGCACCGGCTTGTATGATTTTAGCAATATTACTTTCATTAATTCCGCCAATTGCAATCAATGGTTTTGATGTTTTAGTTTTCAAAAATTTTAATCCTTCAAAACCCCATTCAGTAATCGTATTGGTTTTTGTTGGAGTCGAAAATATTGGACTTACCCCTAAATGATGTACATATTTCATTTCATCATCATTCAACTGTTTGATAATTTCTAAAGACCAACCAATATTTTTTAGAGCTTGTGCATTTTTGTGAATTTCAGAAGGTAATATATCTGACTGCCCGACATGTATTCCCCAAGGGTTAACAGCGGTTGCGACTTCTAATGAATCGTTAATAATCAAAGGGATATTGTAGTGGTCCGTAATTTTTTTTAATATTGTAGCTTTTGAAATATACTCGCTGACAGTGCAATTTTTTTCCCGAAGCTGAATGATATCAACCCCACCTATAATTGCTTGCTCTGCAACATCTAACCAATGAAGATGCGTACAATCTTTTTCAGAAATAACTAAATACAAAGGATAAGGAAAAGTTGGATTAATCTTCATAAACTGAGATTTTCAAATTTGTTTGAATTTCTTCTGCAGATATATGGTATAACGTGTCATACAAATTCATTTGTAAGGTTCCTGGGCCATTACTTTTTTTCTGTGCCAATTCACCTGCTAAACTAAATATGGCCATGCCGCTAACCGTTTCGAGGAAAGGATTTTTATTAAGGCCAATAAAAGCACCGATGCTAGCTGTTGCTGAACAACCTAAACCAGTAACTTTAGTCATCAATTCATGACCATTTTTAATTTCAATTATCGGATTGTTGGATACAATAAAATCTGAAGCACCTGAAATGCAAACAACAGATCCAATTTTCTGGTTTAAATTGTGTGCTGCTTTTATCGCTTGATTACTTTGATGTGTACTGTCGACTCCTTTTCCCTGAACAGCTTCGAAGGTATCTAAAGTTAAAATTTCTGAAGCATTTCCTCTTATGACAGTAGGATGATAGCGAAGCAGTTCTTTTATAAGTTCATTTCTGAAAGTTGAAATTCCAGCTCCAACAGGGTCTAATACCCAAGGTTTATTCAGTTGATCTGCTTTTTTTGCTGCAATTAGCATGCTTTCTGCCCAATAATCATCAAGAGTTCCGATATTGATGACTAATGCATTTGAGATTTTGACGATATTTTCCACTTCTTTGTGTGCATGTATCATAACAGGCGATGCTCCAATTGCCAAAAGAGCATTTGCAGTATTGTTCATCACCACAAAATTGGTGATGTTGTGAACAAGCGGATTTTTTGTCCGGACAGCATGTAAATTTTGAATAATTAGATTTTCCATTAATTGATAATTTTTTAGATGAAACAATTAATGGCTAAAGAGGATTTTCTTTGAAAATAAAGCGTTGCAAATATTAAATAATTGCATAGATATTGCTTTTCCCTACGTCGGTGTTAACCGTATCAGGTTCAAAGGGACTCTCTCAATTCTTTTCAGAATACCCCTAAAGCCAAATCAAATTTATATAAATTGTTTTGACTTTCAGCTATTTTTTAAGAATAAAAATAGAAGATTACATCAAGAATTAATTGTTGAGATCGATTAAAAAGATAAATAAATATAAAGATTGAGTTTCATGTTTTGTCTTAATCCCTAGTTATAAAACGATTAAAAATAAATTATTTAGATTAATAGTTTGTAATTAAAAAATATGCAATATATTTGCAACCCAAATGCATAGTGCATTTTGGTAAAAGTTTAATTTTAAAAGTAGTGCTTACGCGCTATACTATAGAATTATTTATGTATACAGATCCAATTTCAGATTTTCTAACTCGCGTTAGAAATGCAATGATGGCAGGACACAAAGTAGTGGAAATCCCTGCATCTAAAATTAAAAAAGAGATCACTAAGATCTTATTTGAACAAGGTTACATCTTGAACTACAAATTCGAAGGACAAGATCAACCTCAAGGAACAATCAAAATCGCTTTAAAGTACGACAAAGTTACGAAAGAGCCAGCTATCCGTAAAATCAAAAGAGCTTCAACTCCAGGTTTACGTCAATACGCAGGATCTAAAGAATTACCTCGTGTATTAAACGGTTTAGGTGTTGCTATCATCTCAACTTCTAAAGGTGTGATGACAGACAAACAAGCTCGTCAAGAGAATGTAGGTGGTGAAGTTTTATGTTTTGTTTATTAATCTTTTAAAAAATTAAGAAATTATGTCAAGAATAGGACACGCACATATCAACATCCCTGCTGCAGCAACTGTTGAATTTAAAGATAACGTAGTTACTGTAAAAGGTAGCAACATTACAATGACAAGAGAGTTAAAAGAAGGATTTGATGTAACGATCGAAGACGGAGTTTTAACTGTAGTTCGTCCAAACGATTCTAAAGATAACAAAGCTTTACATGGTTTATACCGTTCATTAATCAATAACATGATTACTGGTGTAACAGAAGGTTTCAAAAAACAATTAGAATTAGTTGGTGTTGGTTATAGAGCATCTAACAACGGACAAAAATTAGATTTGTCATTAGGTTTCTCTCACAATATCGTTATTGAATTACCTACAGAAATTAAAGTTGAAACTTTAACAGAAAAAGGTAAAAACCCAATTATTACATTATCATCTCATGATAATCAATTATTAGGAATGATCGTAGCGAAAATTCGTTCTTACCGTAAGCCAGAGCCTTACAAAGGAAAAGGAATTAAATTCGTAGGAGAAATTATTAGAAGAAAAGCAGGTAAATCTGCATAAAAATCATTGAAAAATGGCATTATCTAAAGTAGAAAAAAGACAAAAAATAAAAAGACGCGTGCGTCGAAATATTTTTGGAACAGAAACTAAACCTCGTTTATCAGTTTACCGTTCTAACAAAGAAATTTACGCTCAAATTATTGACGATAACAATGGAGTAACTTTAGCTTCTGCATCATCTCGTGAAAAAGGTGTTGCTGAAGGTACAAAAACTGAAGTATCTACATCTGTTGGTAAAGCTTTAGCTGCAAAAGCTATCGCAAAAGGAATTGAAACTGTAGTTTTTGACCGTAACGGTTTCGTGTATCATGGTAGAATCAAAGCTTTAGCTGAAGGAGCTAGAGAAGGTGGATTAAAATTCTAAAAAAGAGAAAGAAATTATGTTAGGATTTAAAAACGTAGAAAGAGTAAAACCAACAGGATTAGATTTAAAAGATCGTTTAGTTGGAGTACAACGTGTTACTAAAGTAACAAAAGGAGGTAGAGCATTCGGATTCTCTGCTATTGTTGTAGTAGGAGATGGTAATGGTGTTGTAGGTTACGGTTTAGGGAAATCTAAAGATGTAGCTTCTGCAATCGCTAAAGCAATCGAAGATGCTAAGAAAAACTTAGTACGTGTTCCATTATTTAACAACACAATTCCTCACGAACAAGAAGCTCGTTTCGGTGGTGCGCAAGTATTCATCCGTCCAGCATCAAAAGGTACAGGGGTAATTGCAGGTGGTACAGTACGTGCGGTATTAGAGTCAGTTGGTGTACATGATGTATTGTCAAAATCTAAAGGTTCTTCTAACCCTCACAATGCAGTAAAAGCTACTTTCCGTGCTTTATTAAGCTTACGTTCTGTAGAAACTATTGCACGCCAAAGAGGTATTTCTGTAACTAAAGTATTCAACGGTTAAAAAAAAGTAAAATGAGCAAAGTAAGAGTTAAACAAACACGTAGTGCAATCAACCGTGATAAATCTCAAAAAGCTACATTAGTTGCTTTAGGTTTAAAAAAGTTGAATCAAGTTGTTGAGCACGAATCTACTCCTCAAATCGAAGGAATGATCCGTAAAATCTCACACTTAGTAGTAGTAGAAAGAGCTTAATCGCTTTTAACCTTTTAAAAATTATTAAAAATGAATTTAAGTAATTTAAAACCAGCTGCTGGTTCAGTACAAAATAAATTCCGTAAAGGTAGAGGTGAAGGTAGTGGAAACGGTTTGACAGCAGGTCGTGGACACAAAGGTGCTAAATCTCGTTCTGGTTATTCAAGAAAAATCGGTTTCGAAGGTGGACAAATGCCTTTACAAAGACGTTTACCTAAATTTGGTTTCAAAAACATCAACAGAGTTGAATACACAGGAATCAATTTAGACACAATTCAACAATTAGTTGATAACAACAAAATTACAGATACTTTAAATAAAGAAACATTAGTTCAGTTAGGATTAGCTCACAAAAATGACTTAGTTAAAATCTTAGGTCGTGGTGAGTTAAAAGCTACTGTTAATGTTACTGCTGATAAATTCACTCAAACAGCTCAAGAGGCTATTGAGAAAGCAGGAGGTAAAGTAGAATTAGTTAACGCTTAAGAATATATTTTATAGATGAAAGGGTTTATACAGACCATAAAAAATATCTGGAGCATAAAAGAATTGAAGGATAAGTTACTTGTAACTATCCTTCTATTGTTGGTTTATAGATTCGGTTCTCATATTCCACTTCCAGGTGTCGATATTAACGAGGTTAATCGTTTTGTTGCAGACCAAGAAAATGCAAATTCAGGAATTTTAGGATTATTAAACTCTTTTACCGGAGGTTCTTTTAAGAGAGCTTCCGTATTTGCGTTAGGAATTATGCCTTATATCTCTGCTTCGATTGTTGTACAATTGATGGGATTAGCAGTACCTTACATCCAAAAACTACAAAAAGAAGGAGAAAGCGGACGTAACAAAGTAAATCAAATTACGAGATGGTTGACAATCGGGATTTGTTTGGTGCAAGCACCAGCATACCTTACATTGGTAACTTCTCAAATTTTACCTTACGATCCAACTTCTTCATATGCTATCTATGTAATTCCTCCAACCAACTTTTGGTTCTGGTTCCCTTCAACAATCATTTTGATTACAGGGACAATCTTTGCCATGTGGATGGGTGAAAAAATTACTGACAAAGGTATAGGTAATGGTATTTCAATCTTAATTATGGTTGGTATCCTAGCCGACTTACCAAAAGCAATATTTAATGCATTTGAAGTAGATCCTTCAAACGGTATTTTCTTCTTGATAGAAATGTTAGGGTTAATCCTAGTTATTGCAATGTGTATTATGATTGTTGCAGCGGTGCGTAAAGTACCAGTACAATATGTAAGAAGAGCGCAAACTTCAAGTAGTTCATATATGAGATCAGTTACAGACTCTGTACGTTCATATATTCCACTTAAAGTAAATGCAGCAGGTGTAATGCCTATTATCTTCGCACAAGCAATTATGTTTTTACCAGGAACATTGGCAAACTATTTCTTAGACGAAGGAAGTCCAGTAAAAGCATTCTTCGCGAAAATGGCAGATCCATTTACGTGGGAATATAATTTGATCTTCGGATTACTTATTATTATCTTCACTTATTTCTATACTGCGATCACAATCCCAGTAAACCAAATGGCAGAAGACTTAAAACGTAACGGAGGAATCATCCCCGGAATCCGTCCTGGAAAAGAAACTGCAAATTTTTTAGACGAAATTTTATCAAAAATTACGTTACCTGGAGCAATTTTACTAACTTTGCTTGCTGTTTTGCCAGCGATTGTAAAATTATTAGGTGTAGAACAGAGCTTAGCAATGTTCTTTGGAGGTACATCAATGTTAATTATGGTGGGAGTTATCTTAGATACTGTACAACAAATTAATACATATTTATTAAATCACCGTTACGATGGTTTAATGTCTTCAGGTAGAACTTCAAGAGATATCTAATAAGATTTTATTAAAAAGATTTATGGCTAAACAAAAACATATTGAACAAGACGGTACGATTACAGAAGCATTATCCAATGCAATGTTCCGTGTCGAATTAGAAAATGGACATGTTGTAACATGTAACATATCTGGTAAAATGCGTATGCACTATATCAAATTATTACCAGGTGATCGAGTTAAAATAGAGATGTCTCCTTACGATTTAACGAAAGGTAGAATATCTTACAGATACTAAAAGAAATAATAATGACTGGTGATAGAGTTAATGTAGATACGTTAACTCTATCGGATTATAAATAAATTTACAAAGATGAAAATTAGAGCATCCATTAAAAAGAGAAGTGCTGACTGTAAAATTGTGCGTCGTAAAGGACGTTTGTATGTGATCAACAAAAAGAATCCTAAGTTTAAACAAAGACAAGGTTAATTATTTAGAATTATGGCAAGAATTTCAGGTGTAGATTTACCTAAAAACAAAAGAGGGGTAATCGGACTTACATACATTTACGGGATCGGAAGAAGCAGTGCTTCTAAAATCTTAGCTGAAAATAACATTTCAGAAGATACAAAAGTTAGCGAATGGACTGATGAAGAAATCAACGCAATCCGTGCATCGATCAATGAAACTTTCAAAGTAGAAGGTGAATTAAGATCAGAAATCCAATTAAACATCAAACGTTTAATGGATATCGGATGTCAAAGAGGTATTCGTCACAGATTAGGTTTACCATTACGTGGTCAAAGAACAAAAAATAACTCACGTACAAGAAAAGGTAAAAAGAAAACAGTTGCTAACAAGAAAAAAGCCACTAAATAATAAATAGGATCATGGCAAAAAATCAGAAAGTAGTAAAGAAAAGAAAAGTAGTTATTGAAGCTACTGGACAAGCTCATATTCAAGCATCGTTTAACAACGTTATCGTTACTTTAACTAACAAAAACGGTGAAGTTATCTCTTGGTCTTCAGCAGGTAAAATGGGATTCCGTGGATCTAAAAAGAACACTCCTTACGCTGCTCAAGTAGCTGCACAAGATGCAACAACAGTTGCATACGAAGCAGGATTAAGAAGAGTAAAAGTATTCGTGAAAGGACCAGGTCAAGGTCGTGAATCTGCTATTAGAACAATTCATAACGGTGGTATCGAGGTTTCTGAAATCGTTGATGTTACTCCATTACCACACAATGGATGTCGTCCACCTAAAAAGAGAAGAGTATAATCATTTTTCTCAATTTAATTATTTAATATATTTAATAGTAACAAATCATGGCAAGATATACAGGACCAAAAACTAAAATTGCAAGAAAATTTGGACAACCAATTTTCGGTGACGATAAATCTTTTGAGAAAAAGAAATATCCTCCAGGGCAACACGGACCTAACAAAAGAAGAGCTAAAAAATCAGAATACGCTATTCAGTTAACTGAAAAACAAAAAGCAAAATATACTTACGGTATTTTAGAGCGTCAATTTGCTAACTTATACAAAAAAGCAAATGCTTCTAAAGGAATTACAGGTGAAGTATTATTACAATTATGTGAATCTCGTTTAGATAACGTAGTTTACCGTTTAGGTATCGCAAACTCACGTAGTGCTGCACGTCAATTAGTATCTCACAAACACATAACTGTAAACGGAGAAATTGTGAACATCCCTTCTTACCAATTAAAAGCTGGTGATGTAATCGCTGTTAGAGAAAAATCGAAATCTTTAACTGCAATCACAAACTCTTTACACGCACGTAGCGAGTACGATTGGTTAATTTGGAACGACGAACAAAAATCAGGAACTTTCACAAAAGCTCCAGAAAGAGTTCAAATTCCAGAAGATATTAAAGAGCAATTAATCGTCGAGTTATATTCTAAATAAACCTTAAAATCAGACTAATAAAATGACTATTTTAAATTTCATCAAACCTGACAAAGTAATCTTAGTAGAGTCTGACTCTAAATTCGGACAATTCGAGTTCCGTCCATTAGAGCCAGGATACGGGATTACAGTTGGAAATGCTCTACGTAGAGTGTTACTTTCTTCATTAGAAGGATATGCGATCACTTCAATCAAAATTGAAGGAGTTGAGCACGAATTTTCAACTATTCCAGGAGTAGTGGAAGATGTTACAGAGATCATTTTAAATCTGAAAAAGGTTCGTTTTAAGAAACAAATTGATGAATCAGATGCTGAAACTGTAACTGCTACTATCTCAGGGCAAGATCAATTAACAGCAGGTGATTTAGGGAAATTTATTTCTGGATTCCAAGTTTTAAACCCTGAATTAGTTATCGCTAACTTAGACGCTAAAGTAAACGTAACAATTACATTTACAATCGAAAAAGGTAGAGGATACGTACCAGCTGATGAGAATAAAAAGGCTTCTGCGCCAATCGGTACTATAGCAATTGACTCAATTTACACTCCAATTAAGAATGTAAAATACGCAATTGAAAACTATCGTGTAGAACAAAAAACTGACTACGAAAAATTAGTTTTTGAAATTACAACAGATGGTTCTATAACACCTCAAGATGCTTTAACTGAAGCAGCTAAAATCTTAATTCACCACTTTATGTTATTCTCAGATGAGAGAATTACATTAGAAGCGGAAGAAGTTGCATCTGGTGAAACTTATGATGAAGAAGCATTACATATGCGCCAATTATTGAAAACAAAATTGGTAGATATGGATTTATCAGTAAGAGCATTAAATTGTTTAAAAGCAGCTGAAGTTGAAACATTAGGCGAATTAGTTTCTTTCGCTAAGTCTGACTTAATGAAATTCAGAAACTTTGGTAAGAAATCTCTTACAGAGTTAGAAGAATTGGTGGACAGCAAAGGTCTTAACTTTGGAATGGACATCGTAAAATATAAGTTAGACGTAGAATAATTTTATTAAAAAATGAGACACGGAAAAAAATTTAACCATTTAGGTAGAACTGCCTCTCATAGAAGAGCTTTATTATCTAATTTAGCTATAGCGTTGATTACTCACAAGAGAATTAACACAACAGTAGCAAAGGCTAAAGCATTACAAACATATGTTGAGCCTTTATTGACAAAGTCTAAAACAGACGATACTAACAACCGTCGCGTTGTATTTTCATACTTACAAGATAAAGAAGCTGTAACTGAATTATTCAGAACTGTAGCTCCTAAAATTGCAAATCGTCCAGGAGGATACACTCGTATCATCAAAACAGGATTCCGTTTAGGTGACGGTGCTGATACTGCAATGATCGAGTTAGTAGATTTCAATGATATCTACACTAACGCGAAAGTAGAGAAAAAAGCAACTACACGTCGTAGTAAAAAAAGTACTAAAAAAGAAGAAGCTGCACCAGCTGCTGAAACTGAAAGTACAGAAGAAGCATAATCTATTCGATTATATAGTAAAAAGCCTCCCAATTTGGGAGGCTTTTTTTGTTGATACTTATTTCTTCAACTCTCAATTATTATTATTATTATTATTATTTTTACTATAAAATAGTATTGTATGAAAAAAATCTACACTTTATTAACTTTTATCAGTTTAAGCATGTTTGCGCAAGCGCAAACAACTTTAGGAATGAGATTAGGTTCTAATTTTTCTAATGTTAGCTTTTCAGAAAATAAAGAGCTTATTAACTCTAAATTCAAATTTGGGCCATCAGTAGGCATTTATGTTAACATCCCTTTTGATAAAAATTTTTCAATTCAACCAGAACTTTTATATTCTTCACAAGGTTTCAGAACAAAAGAAGATTTTAGTTTTGAAGGTTTAATGTATGAATCTGAAGGAAAATTTAAAACAGACTATATTGCCTTACCTGTTCTTGCAAAATATAAGATGGAGAATGGAATGACTTTCGAAGTAGGTCCGCAACTTTCTTATTTTTATTTGGGAAAATATACACGTCAAATAGATATCAGGAATCATCAAGGTATTATTCAAACAATTTCTGAACGAGTAGATCTAAAAGATGATATTGATGATTTTAAAGATTTGGACTTTTCTGTAGTTGGAGGAATTGGGTATGATTTTAAATTCGGTGCTTCTATCAATGCGCGTTATACATACGGAATAACCAATTTTAATAAAGAAGATGACATTAAATCGAGAAATCACTATTTCAGTTTATCGCTTGCTATTCCATTTATCAAATAAGAAAAGCCATTCATTAGAATGGCTTTTCTTATTTGAATTGAATTTCTGATAAGTAATTATGTATGATTGATTTAAAATCTTAATGTTAAAAAATCAACTAAAATCCTTATTTTTGGATTGATTTTGGCAATAAACCAATTATCAAACATAAATATTTATATGAAAAAAATACTATTCATGATGGCTGTTGCAGTGGCAGTTGTTTCATGTAAAAAAGATGATAAAGTCGTAGGAAAAGATAAAGACGGAAAAGAATTAATTGTGAACGAAAAAGGCGATACAGTTGCCAAAACAGAAACAACAGATTCTTTGAAAGTCGCTGAAACGCCTGTTGAGTCAGAAGTTGTAGCAATAACAAAAGGTGCAGATGACAAATATGCATACAAATACAATTTGGAGATAGGAAAAACTTATCCAATGACGTTGGGAATCAAAACAACTCACACGGCTTCGGATGGGAAACAATCTCAAAAAATGTCAAGTGAAAGTAAAAAACAAATTGATTATACGGTAAAAGATTTCAAAGATGGTGTGTATACATTAGAAGTGAAATCTAAACAATATAGCGAGAAAATGACAGATCCTTCGGGAAAATCAATTTCGTATGATACAAATGCTGTAAAACCAGCGAACAAAGATATTGCGGTTTCTTGGTCGATTTACAAAGCGATGACAGGGAAAACGTATACAATGAAAGTTGATCAGAAAGGAAAAGTTGTAAGCGTTGATGGATTAGAAGGAATCAAAACTTCAATTCTTAATTCTGTGAAAAAACAAGTTTCTGCAGAAGAGTTCAAATTCTTTACACAGATTATCGACAATTCATTAAACAAACAAGCGATTTCTTCTCAGTTTGAAGAAACGATGAATATTTTCCCTAACAAAACCTTAGCGCTTAAAGAATCTTGGAGCGATAGTCAAAAAATTGATCAAGGTCCAATGAAAGGAAATATTTCAATGAAGAGAACTTTATCAAGTGTTGAGCCTGCAAATACGACAATTACTGTAAATGGAACGCAAAGTTTGAAAGGTAATGAGTCGCAACAAGGTGTTACAATGTCTGCGAATAGTAGTGCGAATGTAGATGGTAAAATTTTGTTGGACACTAAATCTGGTTGGATCAACAAAGTTAATTTAACGAAAAAGGAAACATTAAAACGTACAGTAGAAGCGCAAGGTCAAAAACAAATGATGACTGAGTCGGTTACAACTGTCACAACAGTTAACTAAAATGAAAACAATTCTTTGGGTTCTAATTTTAAGTATTATTTTCTTAACGATTTTTAGATTTTTAAGAAAAGTATTTGCAGTGAAAAAGGTTTTTCAAGAAGCAATTAATCAGCAAAGAAATGCTTATAATCAGAGCCAAAACTCAAATGATTCGTACAACGAATCGAAACCAAACACATCTTTCGACAAACCGAAATATAATATAGACGCCGAAACGGTGGATTACGAAATAATCGAAGAAAAAAAGGATGAAAAATAAAAAGAATTTACTCTACGTTCTTATCTCATTGCTGCTTTTTGCAGTGATTGCATTGGTGTATTGTTCACCAGTTTTATCGGGAAAATCTGTTATTCAGCCTGATATTATCAACTACAAGGGTAGTGCGCAAGAAATGTTGACGTATCAAGACAAAACAGGAGAAAATGTCTATTGGTCTGATGCGATGTTTGGTGGAATGCCAACCTATCAAACTGGTGCGAAATATAGTTTTGATATCATCAAAACCATTGATGGCGCATTCAGATTTTTACCGCGTCCAGCAGATTACATTTTCTTGTTGTTTACAGGATTTTTTATTCTTGGCTTAACGCTTTTCAAAAAGTGGCAATATGCTTTAGTCGGTGCAATTTTCTTTGCTTTTAGTTCGTATTATTTTGAGCTGATTGCAGCAGGGCATAACGGAAAGCTCCATACAATTGGTTATTTCGCGCCTTTTGTTGCCGGAATTCTTTTATTGTATCGTAAAAAATACATTGCAGGTTTTGTACTTACAACCTTGTTTATGGGATTGCAATTACAAGCCAATCACATTCAAATGACGTTCTATTTGTTTTTAGCGATGTTGGTTTTTGCAATTGTTCAATTTATTGATAGTTTAAAGAAAAAAGAATTACCAGATTTCTTAAAATCATCTGCATTAGTAGTTGTCGCTTTAATTATTGCAGCAGGATTGAATGCAAATCGATTATTGTCAACTTACGAATACAGTAAAGAAACAACTCGTGGAAAATCTGAGATGACCTTGTTGAAAAAGAATTCGAACGGATTAGATCACGATTATATCACACAATGGAGTTATGGAAAATTAGAAACATTAAATCTTTTTATTCCAAATTTGATGGGTGGTGGTTCGCAAACGAATCCAGAAGATTTAAAGAATTATACATCAGAATTACAAAATACACAATATAGTCTTGGTGAAGACGAGTTCAATCAGCAAGTTTTTCAAGCTGTGGCAAGTCAACCGAGAAGTGCATATTGGGGAGATCAGCCAGGAACTTCTGGTCCAGCTTATCAGGGAGCTGTAGTCGTTTTCTTGTTTATTATCGGAATGTTTATGGTACGTGGAAAATACGCGACCTATAAAAAATGGTTAGTTGGAGCAACGATTCTAAGTTTCATTTTGGCTTGGGGTAAAAATTTACCATTCGTTACCAACTTATTCATTGATTATTTCCCGATGTATGATAAGTTCCGCGCTGTATCATCAATCTTGGTAATTGCCGAATTTACAATGCCTTTCTTAGCAATTTTGACTTTATATTATTTCTTTAATTCTGACGAATCAGATGAATTCAAAAAGAAAGTACTTTATATAGCTGGTGGTTCTACAGTCGGAATTCTAATTATTTTCTTCTTATTCGGTGGAATGATTTTTCCATTTACATCAGAGAATGAAAAATTAATGACTGAACAATTAATCGGACAAATTCAGCAAGCAAATCCAAATGCAATCGGACTTTGGGATGGATTAATAAAACGATTAGATGAAGCATTAATTCAAGATAGAATTTCTATGTTTAAAGCGGATACAGTTCGCACATTGATTTTTGTTTTGTTCACAATGGCTTTGTTGTTGGCTTATTTATTCAAGTTTATCAAAAAACCAATTATCGTTATTTTAGCGATTGGTGCGTTGGCTTTTATTGATGGATTTACGGTGAATAAAAGATATTTGAACGAAGATAATTTTGTGTCTAAATATATTGTTGACAATCCTTTCCCAACAGAAATGTCGCCTCGTTTACAAACCGAAGCTCAGAACAATAATAATGTAGCGCAAATTGCTTACAAAGTTCCGTTGAACAATTTATTATCAAATATTTCAAAACAAGATAAATCGCATTTTCGTGTATACAACACAGTTTTGAGTACGTTTAACGAAGCTGGAACTTCATATTTTGTTCCTTCAATTGGTGGTTATCATGCAGCGAAATTAGGAAAATACCAAGATGTTGTGGATATCTATTTTTCGCAAGATCCACAATTGAAAAAATACGGAATCAAAGATGAAACAGGTTTGATTAATGTATTGAATATGATGAATACGAAATACATTATTCATGGAAGTCCAACTGAGCCGCAAGTGCAGCAAAATCCTACAGCTTTGGGAAGTGCGTGGTTAGCTTCAAATATTAAATGGACAGAAAATGCCAATGACGAAATCTTAGCGATAAATTCTACACCAATTAATAACACGGTAATTTTACGTAAAGATTTGGTTGAGAATAAAAACATGAATGTTTCGGCAGATACTAATGCGAAAATTGAATTGGTTGATTATTCACCGATGAAAATGACGTACAAATCTTCTTCTAACACAGATCAAATTGCTGTTTTCTCAGAAGTTTATTATCCGCACGGTTGGATTGTAACGGTTGATGGAAAAGAAGTTCCGATCGAAAAAGCGAATTATGTTTTGCGTGCAGTTCCCGTACAAAAAGGAAATCACACAATTGTAATGGAATTTAACCCACAAGTTATTTCTACTGGAAATATAATTGTGATTGTTTCTAATATTTTACTTTTAATCGTTGTGGCTGGAGGTATTTATTTGGGATATAAAAAATGTTCTATAAAAGAGAATTTAAACTTAGCCGCTGAAAAGGCTTAATTTTAGAATGAAAAAAATATTAATCATCACCTATTACTGGCCTCCTGCGGGAGGTCCTGGTGTTCAAAGATGGTTGAAATTCACAAAATATCTTCCTGAATTTGGATATGATACGTATGTTTATATTCCTGAAAATCCTTCGTATCCAATTATTGACGAAACCTTAGCCAAGGATATCAATCCGAATGTTAAAATTGTAAAAAATAAAATTTGGGAACCTTATCAGTTAGCAGAAAAACTGAATCCAAAAAACAAAGCATATAAAGGTGGACATTTCGAGAAGAAAGAAAATCAATCTTTCATGTCGAAATTGTCTGTTTTTGTAAGAGGAAACTTTTTTATTCCTGATGCACGCAAGTTTTGGGTAAATCCTTCTGTCGAATTCTTAAAAGATTATCTTGAAAAAGAGAATATTGATACAATTGTTACTTCTGGTCCACCTCATAGCTTACATTTAATTGGCTTGAAGCTGAAAAAACAATTCCCAAATCTCAAATGGTTAGCAGATTTTCGTGATCCTTGGACACAAATTAGTTACCACAAAGAATTGAAATTAACTTCTTGGGCCGCACAAAAACACGAAAATTTAGAACGTGAAGTGATGCAAAAAGCTGATGTTGTTTTGGCAACAAGCTATGCAGATGCTGAAAACTTCAAGAAAATTGGAGCAAAACATGTCGAAGTAATTACCAATGGTTTTGAAGAAGTAAAACAAACGATTACAAAAGATCAAAAACATTTTCAACTTACTTATTCAGGTGGATTAGAGATGCTTCGAAATCCTGTTGCATTGTGGAAAGCTTTAGCTGAATTAACTTCCGAAAATCAATCATTCAAAGAAGATTTAAAACTTAATTTTTATGGTTCTTTAGCTGATGACGTCAAACAAACAGTGATTGATGCAGGTTTAGAGAAAAACTTGGTTGCACATGGTTACGTTTCACATCAAGAGTCATTGAACGCTATTAATACAGCAAATGTTTTGATTTTGACCAACTTTGATAATGTTGCATCTAAAGGAATTATTCCAGGGAAATTATTCGAATATATGGCAACTGGAAATCCAATTTTAGCAGTTGGTCCAGCAGATGCTGATGTCGAAAAAATACTTCAAAAAACTAAAGCAGGTGATTATTTTTATCATCAACAAGTGAATGAAATCAAAACGTATATTCTCTCGATTTACAATCAATGGTTGAAAAATCCAAACCAAAAATTTGAAACAAACGAAGAGGAAGTTCAACAATTCAACCGTAAAAACTTGACTAAAAAGTTGGTTGACGTGATAAATAATTTAAAAATAAATTAATACTATATTTGTAGAATAAAAATATTTATAGTAATTTCATCATAATTAACAACCTTATAATGAAATTACTATACTATTTTATCATTTTTATTGGTTGCATTGTATATGCACAGCCACAAATAAAAACTGATATATCCTTTGCGCCTATTAAATATTCGCAAACGAATTACGAGTTGTCCAATTACAACATTATTTATGACTACAAAATTGTTCGTAATGTAAAAAAACCTGAAAAAACAAAAACTGGTTTAGCACTTTTACAAATTGGTAAACGTTACAATAAATTCGTCGATTACAATCAAATCGGTACGGATTCTATTCTTGAAAGTTTTAGTCATTTACCTACAATTAAGACGAATGAATTTAATCAAATAATGTCTCAAAGTTTTAAATCTGCTTTTAAATATCAACTTATTCTAAAGAAAGAAAATGATGAACTTACATTTGTTGATAGAATCTCTCCGAATGATTTTCTTTACAAAGAAACGTTACCAAAATTAGATTGGAAACTACTGAATGATACCAAACAAATATTGAATTATACTGCAAAAAAAGCGACTGTAAACTACGGTGGTAGAAAATGGACGGCTTGGTACACTGACGAAATCCCAATGAATGCTGGTCCGTATAAATTTTATGGTTTGCCTGGTCTTATTTTAGAGATTTATGATGATAAAGAACATTATCATTTTACAGCAAACGCTATCAACCAAAATCCTAAACAAATCTATTTAGCACAAGGTGAAAAAACACCTATAGAAGTTAAGAAAACAGAATTCTATAAAGCCGAAAAAGATTACAACGAAAATGCAGGTGAAAGACTAAAAGGAGTTGCACTTGACGAAAATAAGAAAGCTATAACCAATTTTGGTGAAATGCCTTATAACCCTATTGAATTGGAGTAAGAATTTAATATATTTTATTCGTTTTTAATTACTTAAATTACAAAACGATTTGTTTTATTCATTTATTATTATTGATGTAATTAACGTTAATGAGGCAATTGTAGGTTGCAAACTATGATTGATTATTAAAAAACTAAATTACTTAAAAAATGAAAAAAATGTTATTAACAAGTGCTTTTGCACTTATCGGAACTTTTGCAATGGCAAATGAAACTAACACTACTACAGTTGTAGAAAAAGAATGTGATTTATTTAAATCAAGTACAGAATGTGGAGGTTATATAATGGCTTGCAAAGATAAAGACGCAACTTGGGATTTAGCAGCAATAAATGAAGCAGATAAAAAGCTATGTGAAATGGAAAAATTAATAGAATCTATTCCACCTGCAAATTAAAGTAATAATCTAATAAATTATGTAGATAATTAAATAAATATTATTTAGTTATCTACATTTATCGATACCATGAAAAAGCTATTATATATATTATTATTAATACCAATTATCTCTTTATGTCAATCATATGAATTTGTATATAATTACACATATAAATATGACAGTTTACATCCTAATAATATAATTGAAGAAGATATATTTGTTTTAAGAAACGATATCGATAGATATTATGTTTCTAAAAATACTTACAACATTAATGAAATTGAGTATTTAGCTAATCTCAATAACGAGAATCCTCAAACAACTTGGAGTAAATTAGGTCAAATTCCTAATTCTAAACTAACCACTATCATCTACGAGAAAGCTTCAAATACAATGATTCTTAATTCTAAATTAGGAACAATCAATTATGAAACAGAATTAAGTTTTCCTGATATCATATGGAATTTAAAAGATGAAAAGCATAAAAATAATATTGAATTAAAAAAAGCTACTACTACTTACTTAGGGCGTCAGTGGATTGCTTGGTATAATGATAATATTCCCATTAACGATGGTCCATTTATTTTCAAAAATTTACCAGGACTAATTGTAGAATTATATGATGTAGAAAATAATTACAACTGGACTTTATCCCAATATAAATACGATGTTAATAATCAAAACAAAGAAATTTTAGCTAAAAGAATTAAAAAAGCAATTAAACTTTCAAATAAAGAATTTAATAATATCATAAATCAGGACTTCATGGACCCAACTATTTCAATTGAAAGCGCTGGAATACAAGTTTCCGAAGATAAAAAAACAAAAATAAGAGAGTTTTTAAAAAATCAAAAATATAGATTTATAATTAAAGATTTAATGCTATACCTATAAAATATCATTATCAATTTGAAAGCCCAATTAACACTATTATTTGCTTTATTTTTTCACTTTATTTTTGCACAACTTACTATTTCTGGTGTTGTTAAAAATGAAGAAGGAAAACCTATTTCTGGTGCTAATGTTACCATTTCACCAAGTACTTCGGACGAAACGTTGGCATACTTTATTACAAAATCTGATGGTAAATATTCTATCAAAATAGATAATCCATCGCACGAAACCTATGAAATTAAGGTTCGTGCGATGAATTATGCTTTTACTTCAGATTTGGTAAATGAATCGTCTACAAACTTTGATTTCACTTTACAAGAAAAAGCTATCGAGTTAAAAGAAGTTAAATTAAAAGAATCTCCAATTCGCAAAAAAGGCGACACAATTGCCTATGATGTCAGTAATTTTAAAGATATAAAAGACCGTTCTATAGCAGATGTGATCAAAAAAATGCCTGGAATAGAAATCGAAAATTCTGGTAGAATCTTGTATCAAGGCGAACCAATCAATAAATACTACATCGAAGGAATGGATTTGTTGGGCGGAAAATATGCATTAGCAAACGAAAATCTTTCTGCAGACGCTGTGGATAAAGTACAAATTTTAGAGAATCATCAACCGATCAAGATTTTAGACAGTTTGGTTTATAGCTCTAAAGCCGCATTAAATATCAAATTAAAAAGCAAAATTACCTATTCTGGTAAAGCAGAAGTTGGTCTTGGCGCTTCACCATTGTTGTATCAGGCGAATATTACACCAATGTTGTTCACAAAAAAGCAACAAATGATAGGTTCTTATCAAGGAAATAATCGTGGAAATGATGTTTCTCGTCAATTAAAAACCTTAAGTCTTGAAGATTTTTTAAATGACTCTGAAAAATTTTCGAACGAAAGTTGGTTATCAATTGCAGGTGTACAAACTCCCAATTTTGATGGCGAACGTTGGTTAGATAATGCAATAAATATTGGTTCTTGGAATCATCTTTTCAAGTTGAGAAAAGAATTAGATTTACGAGTTAACATTTCATATCACAACGATTTTCAAAAGCGATTCGGAGAAACAAACACACAATATTTTTTACCAACAGGTGATATATTTCTCAACGAAATCAAAAAAAATTATTTGCAAATAGAAAGTCTTAATCTAAAAGCAACATTATCTCAAAATAGTTCTAAAAATTATCTTGAAAATGTCTTGGAATTTAAAGGAGACTGGAACAGTTCGAGAGGAGATCTCAATCAAAACAATAATTTTATTACACAACGTTTGGCTCAACCAAATCGTCAATTTACCAATCAGTTTAATACAATTAGAAAAATTGGTAATCAATTGATCACGTTTAAATCCAATATTGCGTACAGAAATTATAACGAGAATTTAAGTGTTTCTCCTGGAGTTTTTACTGATTTTATAAACAACGGAAATGATTATCAAAATGTGTTTCAACAAATTAATTTTGAGAAATTTTCGACAAATAATTTCGCTGAATTTTCAAAAGGAATAAAAGCTTTAACGCTACAATCAAAAATTGGAATTAAGTACACCAATCATACAATGAAAAGTGATTTGTTAGCAGATAATCAACCAATAAATTCTACTTTTACTAACAATACACGCTGGTCAACTTTAAATCCGTATGTAGAAAATAACTTTTCGTACAGAAAGAATCGACTTAATTTTTCTTTTGGAATTCCTTTTCAGTGGTATAATTTAGAGAATAATTCTTTCGGAAATAAAACTTCATACAATCGTTTTTACATCGAACCAAAATTTAATATAGGTTTAGAATTTTCAAAATTCTGGAAAGTATCAACCTCGCATAATTTCTCTAATGATTTGGGGAGTTTAACACGTTTGCACGAAGGATTTATATTGTATCGATACAATTCTATTCAGCAAAATGATGGAGATTTTAATGAAGTGAAAAAATGGAATTCTTCTTTACGTTTCGAGTATAAAAATCCGATAAAATCTAGGTTTATCAATTTTGGATATTCGTACAATTGGACAGAAAATAACTTAATCTACAATTATAACTATAGTGCGGATGCAAGTACTGTTTTAGAAGCTTTGTACTTAAAAAATCATCAAAAAACACATTCTGTTAATGCTAAAATAAGTCAATATTTTTCTAAAATTAAGACAACATTTAATTTAGCTGGAGGTTATAATTTTACAACCTACGATCAATTATTAAATGATGATTTAATCGAAATTCACAATACCATTTTAACTTCTAATTTTGATGCATCTTTCAGATTATTAAGTTGGATGACTTTTGAATATAAATACGGTTTAACCAATTATAAAAATAAATTATCAGGAAACTCAAGTTCACGATCAATCACCAATCAAATCCACCAAATAGGATTACATTTTTTTCCTGCAGATCAGCATTATATAAAACTTAATTTTGATTTGTATGTTAATGATGATTCAAGATTAAATCCAAATTCAACTTTCGGAGATTTAATGTATCGTTATTCATTAAAAAAGAAGAAAATAGATTTTGAATTGTCTGCTTATAATCTTTTTAATGAAAAATATTTTTCTCAAAACAGTTTTTCTTCCAATTAAGAACAACGATTTATCTATAAGTTGAGACCAACTCAAGTTATGTTTACCACTCGATTTAATTTTTAATTTATCAACCTCATAATTATTAACTTCAAAATTGTATAACTCGATAATTTATTTTAATAAAATATCAAAATCTAACATCTGTCATAAGTGGGTTGAATATATTTTACCTAAATTTATTTTGAAAAAATATAAACCACAGAGAAATGAATGACAATCGTAAGAAAGATGCATTGAATTACCATTCAATGGGTCAACCAGGAAAGATTGCAGTAGTGCCTACAAAACCTACGAATACACAACGTGATTTATCGCTTGCTTATTCACCAGGTGTTGCGGAGCCTTGTTTAGAGATTGAAAAAGATCCAGAAAATGCTTATAAGTACACAGCAAAAGGAAATCTGGTTGCAGTTATTAGTAACGGTACAGCCGTTTTAGGCTTGGGAGATATTGGTGCGGTAGCTTCAAAACCGGTGATGGAAGGTAAAGGTCTTCTATTCAAAATTTTTGCTGATATTGATGTTTTCGATATCGAATTGGATACAAAAAATGTTGATGAATTTATCAATACGGTAAAAGCTTTAGAGCCTACTTTTGGAGGAATTAATTTAGAGGATATTAAAGCGCCTGAGTGTTTCGAAATTGAGAAACGTTTGAAAGCTCAAATGAATATCCCAGTTATGCACGACGATCAACACGGAACAGCTATTATTTCTGGTGCAGCGTTGATTAATGCATGTGAATTACAAGGAAAAGATATTTCTAAAGTTAAAATTGTAGTAAACGGAGCTGGTGCTGCGGCAATTTCGTGTACAGGAATGTATATTTCTGTTGGTGCAACGAAAGAAAATATCGTGATGTTAGACAGTAAAGGCGTAATCCGTTCTGACCGTGATAATCTTGATCCTTCTAAGTCTGAATGGGCAACAGATCGTGATATTTCGACATTGGCAGATGCTGTTAAAGATGCAGATGTTTTTATCGGTTTATCGGCTGCAGATGTTTTATCAGCAGATATGTTGAATACAATGGCAGAAAACCCAATTGTGTTAGCAATGGCAAATCCAAATCCAGAGATTGCATACGATTTAGCAGTTGCGACGCGTCAAGATATTATTATGGGAACTGGGCGTTCTGATTATCCAAACCAGGTGAATAATGTACTGGGGTTTCCGTATATTTTTAGAGGAGCGTTAGATGTTCGTTCGACGACAATTAATGAGGAAATGAAAATTGCTGCTGTTCGAGCAATTGCAGAATTAGCAAAAGAACCAGTTCCTGAAGTTGTGACGCAAGCATACAATAATCATTCGATCAAATTTGGAAAAGATTATATAATTCCAAAACCTAATGATCCCCGTTTGTTACCAGAAGTTTCGGCTGCGGTTGCAAAAGCGGCGATCGAAACTGGTGTTGCTAAAAATATCATTACAGATTTCGAAGCATATAAATTGTCTTTGATTAAGCGAATCGGAAAAGAAAGTACGATTATGCGTAATTTGACACAAACGGCAAAATCAAATCCAAAACGTGTTGTTTTTGCTGAAGGAGATCGTTTCGAAATTCTTCGTGCAGCGCAAATTGTAAAGGAAGAAAAAATCGCTATTCCAATTATTTTAGGAAAGAAAAATAAAATTCAACAAATGATTAAAGATTATATGTTGGATTTGGAAGATGTTGAAATTGTTGATACAAATGCTGAAGAAGATTCGGATAGATACAATCAATTCGTTGATTTTATTTATTCGAAACGTCAACGAAAAGGAATCTCAAAATCTGATGCGAAAAAATTATTGAGAGATCGTAATTATTTTGGATCATGTATGGTTGAGTTTGGTTATGCAGATGCAATGATTTCGGGAATGACGAAAAATTATTCGCAAGCGATTCGTCCAGCTTTAGAATTAATTGGAGCGGAACAAGGTCAAAAAGTTGCGAGTATGTATATGATGTTGACAGAAAAAGGACCAGTTTTCTTAGGTGATACAACGGTTAATTTAGATCCAACTTCAGAGGATTTAGTTAACATTACATTGCAATTTAACGAAACAATTAAGAAATTTAAAATTCAACCAAAGATTGCATTATTATCTTATTCAAACTTCGGATCAAATAAAGGAGAAACGGTTTCTAAAGTTCATAATGCAGTGAATTATCTACATCAAAATCATCCAGATGTTTTAGTTGATGGCGATATTCAGGCAAATTTTGCAGTAAACAGAGAGAAATTACAAAGTAATTTTCCGTTTTCTAAATTAGCAGGAACGCATGCAAATACATTAGTTTTTCCAAATCTTGAATCAGCGAATATTTCGTATAAATTATTACAAGAATTAGGAAATATAGAAGCGGTTGGACCAATTTTGATCGGAATGAAAAAACCAATTCATTTGTTACAATTGGATAGTACTGTTCGCGAAATTGTGAATATGGTGACTATTGCTGTGATCGATGCGCAACAACATCAATAAAATATAATGTTTAGAATACAAAAAATCCACTTAAATCTTTTAAGTGGATTTTTTTATTTTATTCAACGACTATTTGATAAATTCCGTTTTGAGAAAGAGCTTCAATATCTTTAAATGAAACATTATCTATTTTATTTCCTCCACATTTTCTGGATAATTTAGAAACATTAACAAAAGCTTCATAGGTTGTAGAACCTACTATCCATCCAAGTTTATTTAAAATAACTCTATTTTCATGATTAATTTCAAAATTAGTTCCGATTTTAGTATCGCCCGCAATTTGTAAGAAATGAAAATGTTCTTTTGTTAATGATCCATTTTGTATTAAATTTTCTCCTTTTGAATTTACAAATTCCATTACAATAGGCTCTGGAGGTGTAAAACAATCGCTATCATCGTTACAAGAAAATAGTATAAATGAAAAGAAGAAAGTTAAAAAAAGTAATTTTTTCATAGTAGATTAATTTTTAAAAAGATGAATAAAAATAAAATAGGTTGCGTAATGATAAATAATATTTACGAATAATTATAACATCTGTAAAATGTATTTATTGTAATGAGGATTAAAACTCAATTAAGAATTATTTTAATATATTGTAAACTTAATTGAATTAATATGAAGAAGATTTACATTTTATTACTTACTGCAAGTACATTATCATTTGCGCAGAAGAACACATCTTTTGAAGCCAAAGAAGGATTTATATTAGGAAATATCCATACTCAAAATGGTTGGGATGTTGCTGAGGGGAACGGAAAAATTTTAAATAATCAACTTGTTTCTGATGAACAAGCAAGTGAAGGGATTTATTCTTTCAAGAATGGAGATCAGACCGATTTTGGTGATCAATGGTTTCCAGTAATGGGCGTTACCAAAATGTTTGATAAACCAGTTGATTATAAAAGTTTTACAATTTCATTTGATGCTTTTGTAACAAAACGAAATGGAGCCGATTTTGAATTTACGTTATTTACAGTTAATTCGGCTACAGATGAGTTTTATCCAGTTGCTGGTCTTGGAATGGAGAATAGGGGATATTTGTATATTACAAAAAATATTGATTATGGCTTCGATTATGCTGATGCAGCAGAAGGTTGGCCAATTAATAAATGGAATAATTTTAAAATTGAAGTTACAGAGAATCAGATTAAGTATTATCTAAATGATAAATTAGTTTACACAGGTGATAATTTTACGAAATTAGATGTTCATGGTTTTACAATGCTTCATAATAATTATGGCGGAGATGCTTATTATGATAATTTTAAATTCAGTACAGATGATTTAGCAGTGAATCAAGTTAATCAGAAAGAATTCAAAGTTTATCCAAATCCTGTGCAAGATGTTTTAACATTCGATACGAATTTTTATGATCAGATTTCAGCAGTTGAGGTTTCTAATACTGTTGGTCAAATTGTTTTGAAAACTGATAAATCTTTAAAAGAAATGAATACATCATCTTTAAAATCAGGAATATATTTTGTGAAAATCTATATGAAAGATGGAAAAACAATGACAAGAAAAATTATTAAAAAATAAAAACAAAAAAAGCCTCGCATTGCGAGGCTTTCCTATTTGATAAATGAAATTCTATTATTTGACTTCTTCGAAGTCTACGTCTTCAACACCATCATTTTTTGCTTGACCTTGATCAGCACCTGGTTGAGCTTGCGCGCCACCTTCTTGACCTTCGTTCATTGCAGCATAAATTTCTTGTGAAGCAGCATTCCAAGCTGTGTTTAATTTTTCCATAGAAGCATCAATTGCAGCAACGTCTTGAGCAGCGTGAGCAGATTTAACCTCAGCTAAAGCTTCTTCAATTGGTTGTTTTTTGTCAGCAGGAATTTTATCTCCGTACTCAGTCAATTGTTTTTCCGTTTGGAAAATCAACGCGTCAGCAGCATTTACTTTTTCAATTTTTTGTTTTGCTTCTTCGTCTTTTGCAGCGTTTTCTTGTGCTTCTTTTTTCATTCTTTCGATATCAGCATCAGATAATCCAGATGAAGCTTCAATTTTGATTGATTGCTCTTTTCCAGTTCCTTTATCTTTTGCAGATACACTCAAGATACCATTCGCATCAATATCAAATGTTACTTCGATTTGAGGAACACCTCTTTGTGCTGGTGGAATATCTACTAAGTCAAAACGTCCGATTTCTTTGTTATCGTTGAATAATGGACGCTCTCCTTGACCAATTCTTAATGTTACTGCTGGTTGATTGTCAACTGCAGTTGAGAAAACCTCAGATTTTTTAGTTGGAATTGTTGTATTCGCTTCGATTAATTTTGTGAATACTCCTCCTAAAGTTTCTATACCTAAAGATAATGGTGTAACGTCTAATAATAATACGTCTTTTACATCACCTGTTAATACACCTCCTTGGATAGCTGCACCAATTGCAACAACCTCGTCTGGATTAACTCCTTTAGATGGTTTTTTACCGAAGAATTTTTCTACTTCTTCTTGGATTTTTGGCATACGTGTAGATCCACCAACTAAGATAACTTCGTCGATATCGTTGATTGATAAACCTGCATCAGATAATGCTTTTTTACAAGGCTCCATAGAACGACGTACTAAATCTTCTGTTAACTGATCAAATTTAGAACGAGTTAAAGTTTCTACTAAGTGTTTAGGTCCTGTTTCGTTAGCTGTAACGTATGGTAAATTAATTTCTGTTTGAGCAGAAGAAGATAATTCGATTTTAGCTTTTTCAGCAGCTTCACGTAAACGTTGTAAAGCCATTGCGTCTTTTTTCAAATCTACACCTTCTTTCGCTTGGAATTCAGAAGCTAACCAATTGATGATTGCATCATCAAAATCATCACCTCCTAAGTGAGTATCACCGTTTGTAGATAATACTTCGAATACACCGTCACCTAATTCTAGGATAGATACGTCAAAAGTACCACCACCTAAATCGTAAACAACGATTTTTTTATCTGAATTTGCTTTGTCTAATCCGTAAGCTAATGCAGCAGCAGTAGGCTCGTTGATAATACGTTCTACTTTAAGACCTGCAATTTCACCAGCTTCTTTAGTTGCTTGACGTTGCGCATCGTTAAAATAAGCTGGTACAGTAATTACCGCTCTTGATACTTCTTGTCCTAAATAATCTTCAGCAGTTTTTTTCATTTTTTGTAAAATCATTGCTGAGATTTCTTGTGGAGTATAGTTACGTCCATCAATATCAACTGCTGGCGTATCATTGTTTCCTTTTACAACTGAATAAGGAACACGACCGATTTCATCTGCATCATTATTAAATTTAGTTCCCATGAAACGTTTAATAGAATAAATCGTTTTCTTTGGGTTTGTTACAGCTTGACGTTTTGCTGAATCACCAACTTTAATTTCTCCTCCTTCTACGAATGCTACGATAGATGGAGTAGTTCTTTTACCTTCTGCATTTGGAATTACAACTGGCTCGCTACCTTCCATTACAGAAACACAAGAGTTCGTTGTACCTAAGTCGATTCCGATTATTTTGCTCATATTGTTTAGTTATTTTTTATATTATTAATGATTTATTTTAAACTTTTACACATCATCAAAAATGATGCTACAACAGAATAGTCAATCTTTGTGCCAACATAAAAAAAATGACATCCAATAGATTTTAGATGTCAGGTTGTCAGATTATGATGAATGATTTGATTATTTATCGATAAAAAAGTCAGTTTATTGGTTGATAAAATGTCAGCGTTAAGTTATACTTAAATTTTATCTCAGTCTTAGTCTCAACCTCAATATTACCCAATCTTACTTCCGTTTTCTACTTTTCGTTCGGGATTCAAAAGAATAACATCTTTATTATTTCCATAAACGCCCATCACGAGACATTCGCTCATAAAAGTGGAAATTTGTTTTTCCGGAAAGTTAACCACAGCCATTATTTGTTTTCCAATCAATTCTTCTTTGCTATAAAGCGACGTAATTTGCGCCGAACTTTTCTTGATTCCTAACGGACCAAAATCAATTTCTAATTGATAAGCAGGATTTCTTGCTTTCGGAAAATCATTTGTACTGATAATTGTTCCAATTCTCATATCAACTTTTTCGAAATCTTGCCAAGAAATTGTTTCAGTATTATTTTCAAGTTTTGGTTCTTCTTTTGGTTTATTTTCTTTGTCGTAAATTGTTTGTAGAATTTTTTCTAAATCCATTTTTCCATTCGCATATTTCGTTTTCATATTATCGGGCATTCGGTTGTAATACGTCAAAGCTTTTTCGCCAAACTGCTTGATGTAAAAATCGGTCAATGGTGGAACGTTTGGAAATTGTTTATGAAAAATCATTTCTGTATATGCTTGCCATTCGCGTTCTTCTCGCAATTCGATTTGATTTTCGCCCGAACGCTGAAAAACATGTACCATTTCGTGCATCAAAACGTTAGAAAGTAATACCAAATCAAAATCAAGAATATTACGCGGAACACGAATTGTAATTCCTGTTTTTTCTTCGCCTTCTGCAGTTAATAAAAAACTTTTTGGATCGATTTCTTCTCGAAACGTAAAACCTGTAAAAGCACTATGTTTTAATTTCAATTCATCTAAAATTTCGTACAATGCTTCAACGATTAAGTGATTATTTTTTAAATAATTTATTCTTTCTTTAAATTTTTCTGTAATCATAGCTTTTTGGCTTATTTATCAAATATATAATCTTATTTTTGATATGTTTTAAAAATGACTATGAAGAAATTAGTACTATTACTTGGTTTGATCTCGATAACAACAAATGCACAAGTACTTAATAACAAACAAGAGTTTACGCGACAAGATTCGCTTCGCGGAACGAATAATGAATTCCGAAATTGGTGGGATGTCAAAAAATATAAAGTAAGTGTAGAACCAGATTATCAGTCAAAATCGATAAAAGGAAAAACGACAATTACGTTTGATAAAACTACTCCTCAACAATCAGATTTATTACAGATAGATTTACAAGATCCAATGATGGTTTCGGCTGTAAAATTGAATGGAAAGAAAATTTCTGATTTCAAACGTGATGGAAATGTTTATTTTATTAATGTCGGAAAAAATATCAAGAATACGTCGAATCAATTAGAATTAGAATATAATGGAAATCCTCGTGTTGCAGTGAGAGCACCTTGGGACGGCGGTTGGATTTTTGCAAAAGATGAAAAAGGTCGCGATTGGATGTCTGTTGCTGTGCAAGGTTTGGGTGCAAGTGCTTGGTTTCCGAACAAAGATTATTTAGGCGATGAACCAGATAATGGAATGGAATTGGAAATTATCACACCAAAAGATTTGGTAGGAGTTGGTAATGGACGATTAGTTTCTAAAAAAGAAAAAAATGGTAAAACAACTTCTACATGGAAAGTTGTTAATCCAATCAATAATTATAATATCATTCCTTATATCGGACATTATGTCAATTTCAAAGATACTTTCGAAGGCGAAAAAGGTAAATTGGATTTAGATTATTATGTATTAGATTATAATATAGATAAAGCAAAATCGCAGTTTGAACAAGCAAAATTGATGTTGAAAAGTTTCGAGCATTGGTTTGGACCTTATCCATTTTACGAAGATTCTTTCAAGATTGTAGAAGCTCCGCATTTGGGAATGGAACATCAATCTGGAATTGCGTACGGAAATAAATTCGAGAATGGTTATTTAGGTCGTGATTTATCAGGTTCTGGCTGGGGATTGAAATGGGATTTTATCATCGTTCATGAAGCTGGTCACGAATGGTTTGGGAATAATATTACCGAAAAGGATGTGGCAGATATGTGGATTCACGAAGCGTTTACGGCTTATTCGGAAACTTTGTTCACAGAAACTTATTATGGAAAAGATGCGGCAAGCGAATATGTGCGTGGAACGAGAAAGGCAATCCAAAATGATATTCCAATTATCGGCGTGTATGGCGTAAACCAAGAGGGTAGTGGTGATATGTACTATAAAGGTGCAAATATGATTCACACGTTGAGAACTTGGATGAATAATGATGAAAAATTCAGACAAATGTTGCGTGGATTAAACAAAGAATTTTATCATCAAACTGTAACTACAGAACAAATTGAAAATTATATTGCGAAGTTTTCTGGTTTAAATTTGAACGCTTTTTTCAATCAATATTTAAGAACAGTTAAAATACCTACTTTAGAACTTAAACAAAATGGAAATAAAGTTGAATATCGTTATACGAATGTTGTTGATGGATTTGCAATGCCGTTACGATTGAAAGATTCTGATATAACCATCAATCCTACGACTAATTGGCAAACAATTAATAATTCAACGATTACAAAAGCGATTGATGTAACAATTAATCCAAATTATTATATCGATTCGCATATTATATATTAAAACTGAATGAGATATTGAAACAAGTTCAACATGATAAGGAAAGTCAACCTGAACTTGTTTTCAGGTTCTCATCCAAAATGATTTATAAAATATTCCAAACAAATATCATCTATTTTTGAACGATGAACACTTAAATTTGTGACATGAAAAAATACATTGCGTACGCAATAATATTAGGTTTATTATTTGCATTTATATGGAAAATACAAATTTTTCCATTACAAATTTTATTACTTATAATTTTAATGTTCATTGAGAATAAGCTTTCAAATGAAGAATTAAGTAATAAAATTTTAAAAATTTCTGGATTATCTTTTCTGATGTTTTTCATTTTTAATTTAATTGTCACTTGGAGTTCAATATCAGATGTTTATAGTGGTATTTCATTAATAGTTAATCCTTTAATATTATCAATTTGTTTTATCATTTATCATTTGATGTTAAATAAAACGGGACAGTTAAAAAAATACATTGCATACGCAATCTTATCAGGATTATTATTAACAGCAGGTTGGCCATCGCATGGTTTTCCATTGTTATTATTTATAGGATTTGTACCCTTGATGTTGACAGAACATCAAATCACGCAACGCGCAGAATTTAAGAAAAAAGGACGTAAAATTTTCGGACTTTCGTTTTTAGCTTTCTTTATTTGGAATGCGATTGTAATTTGGTGGTTGCATTATGCACAAGAAACGGACGCGAATGGAGATTTGCACAATTCGTGGAGCGCTTATTTGATTCCCGTTGTGGCGAATTCGTTGTTTATGTCAATTGTTTTTCAGTTATATCATTTCGTCAAAACCAAAGCTGGTAATTTATATGGATTGGTTTTTCTTCCTGCGATTTGGATGAGTTTTGACAAACTAACCTTGAATTGGGAGTTGACTTGGCCTTGGTTTAACCTTGGAAATGGTTTTGCAAAATATTACGAATGGGTGCAATGGTACGAATACACAGGAACTTTTGGAGGTGCACTTTGGATTTGGTTAGTTAATATTACGGTATTCTATTATTTGACGGCTTATATTAATAAGAAAGAAATGAGGTATCTAAACAAATTAGGTATTTATGCTGGATTATTAATTGCTGTGCCAATTGGTATTTCTTATATTATTTATGCGAATTACGAAGAAAAGGGAAAAGCACTTGATGTGTTAGTTCTTCAGCCAGATCTTGATCCATACAACGAAAAGTATATGAAAGATGGTTTGCAGATTTATGAAGAATTGAAACAATTGGCACTGAAAAATATTAAACCAAAAACTCAATTTGTTGTTGCACCAGAAACAGCCGTACCTGGATCATCTGCTTTGATTTTTGATAATATGTATGATGATTTAATTATACAAGACATTCAGCAATGGACAAAAACTAAAAAAGATTTACATTTTGTAACAGGAGCATCTATTATGCGAATTTATCCAATGCAATCTTTAGCATCGGAAACGGCATCTGTTATGAGAGATGGAATTACGTGGTACGACGCTTATAACTCAGCTTTGCAGATAAGTGGAAACGATTCGATAGAAGTTTATCACAAGAGTAAATTAGTACCTGGAGTAGAAATTTTTCCATATCGAAACATTTTAATGCCAATTATTGGAGAATTTATGCTTAACTTTGGCGGCACAACAAAAACGTTGGGGATTCAACCTCATCGTTCTGTTTTCAAGAATAAAACAAACAACGCTACTGTTGCTCCGGTTATATGTTACGAATCTATTTACGGAGACTATACAACAGAATATGTGAGAGAAGGCGCAAATGTTATATTCACAATGACCAACGATTCTTGGTGGGGCTCTACCGATGGTCATCGTCAATTACTATTATATGGTAATTTGAGAGCTATTGAAAATAGACGCGCTATCGTTAGATCTGCAAATTCAGGTATTTCGGCTTTCGTTAATCAGCGAGGAGATATAATGAAGTCTTTACCATATGGAGAGCAGGGTGCTTTAAATGGTACAATTTTAATGAATAGTGAATTAACGTTTTATACAAAATATGGCGATGTAATCGCGAGGATAGCGCTGTTGGTAATGGGAATTATCTTGGCTTATACTCTTGCGCAGAAGTTGTTATATAAACAAAATAAGAAAAAAATATAAAATTAATAACCTAAAGAGTTGTATAAGTAATATATAATTTGTTACTTTGCACTCCGTTTAAAATAGGACAATACAAAATAAGATGTCAAAAATTTGTCAAATTACAGGTAAGAAGAGATTAGTGGGAAACAATGTTTCTCATGCTAATAATAAAACAAAACGCACTTTTGAAGTGAATTTGTTCAAAAAGAGATTTTTTATGCCAGAAACTGGTGAGTGGATTACATTAAGAGTTTCTGCACACGGTTTAAAAACAATCAACAAATTAGGAGTTGATGAGGCTGTTAAACGTGCACGTAAAGAAGGTTTAATCAAATAATTTAAGACACCATGGCAAAAAAAGGAAACAGAGTACAGGTTATTTTAGAATGTACAGAGCATAAAGAAAGTGGTATGCCAGGAATGTCTCGTTATATCACAACTAAAAACAAAAAAAATACTCCAGATCGTATTGAGTTGAAAAAATACAACGCAGTATTGAAAAAGTATACAATTCACAAGGAGATTAAATAATAAAATTTTAGACGATGGCAAAGAAAACGGTAGCAACCCTACAAACTGGGTCTAAAAAAATGACCAAAGTTATCAAAATGGTAAAATCTCCAAAATCTGGAGCTTACGTATTTGTTGAAAAAGTAGTTAACGCTGATGAAGCAGATTCTTTCTTCACGAAATAATCAAATCATCTCCTTAACAAAAAATATTTAAGGTTAATTGAGCTGCCTCGTTTTCAGGGCGGCTTTTTTATTTCCTTATATTTTATGTATCTTCGTACAAAATTTTAAGAAATTTAGCTTATTAATGAGTTGGTTCAAAAAGATATTAGGTAAAGAAAGCAAAGAAAAATTAGATGAAGGATTAGAAAAATCTAAAACTTCTCTATTTGATAAAATCAGTCGCGCTGTAGTAGGTAAATCTAAAGTAGACGATGAGGTTTTAGATGATTTAGAAGAAGTATTGATTTCTTCTGATGTCGGTGTTGAAACAACGATCAAAATTATTCGTCGAATAGAAGAACGTGTAGAACGTGATAAATATGTTTCGACTTCTGAGCTAGATTTAATTCTTCGCGAAGAAATTGCAGGCTTACTTTCCGAAAATAATATCGAAGATACAAATGGTTTTTCGATTCCAAAGAAAGATGTACCATATGTTATTATGGTGGTCGGAGTAAATGGAGTTGGTAAAACAACGACGATTGGTAAATTGGCTTCTCAGTTCAAATCACAAGGACTTAAAGTGGTTCTTGGTGCAGCAGATACATTTCGTGCAGCGGCTGTAGATCAATTAGTAATTTGGTCGGAGCGCGCAGGTGTACCAATTGTAAAACAAGCGATGGGTTCTGATCCTGCTTCGGTTGCATTTGATACCATTCAGTCGGCAGTTGCCCAAAATGCAGATGTTGTTTTGATTGACACAGCAGGACGTTTGCATAACAAAATTAACTTGATGAATGAGTTGACAAAAATAAAACGTGTGATGCAAAAGGTAATTCCAGATGCGCCTCACGAAGTTTTATTAGTGTTAGATGGTTCTACAGGTCAAAATGCTTTTGAACAAGCGAAACAATTTACACAAGCAACAGAAGTTTCTTCTTTAGCGGTTACAAAATTAGATGGAACAGCAAAAGGAGGAGTAGTAATTGGGATTTCAGATCAATTTCAGATTCCAGTTAAATATATTGGTGTTGGTGAAGGAATCAATGATTTACAAGCTTTCAATAAAATGGAGTTTGTCGATTCTTTTTTCAAACGAAATAATTAAGAAATTTAATTCCTATAAAAATATAAATCCTTCAAGTTTTTCTTGAAGGATTTTTTTATGATATAGTTTTAATAAATCACCTTAATATATTCTTTATAAAACTTTTTGTTTTTATTTTCTTTCTTCGAAATGGTTTTTAGAAACTCGTTTAAATATTCTCTAAAAGGAGAATCTTTCGCTAAAGCATCTTGTTTTTTGCTTGTCAAAATCTGAACAGTTCCATACATTTCTTCATCATTTTCTACACTCGATGCAATCAAAGTAAAAGTTTCATTTGATTCATTAATGATATTTTTATTTGACCAAACTAACAACGGTTGATTGTTTTCAGTGTACAAAACATTGTCCCATTTTCCTAACCAATCGTATAGCATTTTTTTCGTAACTAAAGGCGTTTGAAAACTTTCGACACGATATTCTGTCAACGAACGTTCGGCTTGCTCTTGCGCATATAATAAATTGAAACTTGTAAAAAGTGCGATAAAAAGAAATAATTTTTTCAAACTCAAAAATCTTGTTTAGCGTAAAGTTATCAAAAATAATTGCAATTCTTATGTAACTTATTTGTTCTTCATGCGTCATATAAATATACACTAACTCTTAATAGAAGAATTAACCATGAAGAAATTTTTTGTACTTGCTGTTACATTATCAGGAATTTTTGCTTTTGGACAAGATGAAAAGCAGGACTCAACCGACTATAATCCAATCGAAATAAAAGAAGTTTTAGTTCAATCGCAACGCAAAAAAATGTTTGCGGACAAAACAGTTTATACCTTCGATAAAGAAGCGTTGGAAAAAGCGCGTTACGCAAAAGATTTGTTAAATACGTTACCAGAATTACAAGTTGATCCAATTTCGAATACGATACAAAGTACAAAAGGTGGAACGACTTTGTTATTGATTAATGGAATTGAGGCAACAGATAATCAAATTCGTGCTGTGAAACCGCAAGATGTGGTGCGTGTTGAGTATTTTGATATTCCGCCAGCGCGTTATGCAAATCGTGCAGATCAAGTGGTGAATTTGATTACGCGTAATCCAGAAAATGGTTATGTATATGGTGCGGATCTCACTTCGGCGTTTACAACAGGTTTTATAAATGGTTCTGCTTATGCGAATTTTACGAAAGGAAAAAGTAACTTTGGATTAGAGTATAACATTTATCTGAGAGATTATAAAGATCGTACTTCGATGAATATTTATGATTATAACTTAAATAATATTCATTACAGAACAGAAAATCAGCGCAACGAATATTTTGGATATACGGATCAAACAATTGCATTGCGATATACCAATTCGGATTCGGATAAATATGCTTTTCAAGCAAAGTTGGATATGAATATCAGTTCGAGTTTTGCTTATGCGAATGGAACAAGTTTGTTCTATCAAAATAGTTTATTAAACAATCATTCAACCTATAAACATTCTAATTCTAATTATTCAAAACCAACATTAGATCTTTATTATTCGAGAAAATTAGGAAAGAAAGATGAGTTAAGTTTAAATGTAGTTGGATCGATGTATACAACGAAATCGATTGACGAAACGCGCGAATGGGAAACAATTTCTGGTGCTGAACAATATAATTATTTGACAAATTTAGAAGCTGATCAAAAAGGAATTGTAGGAGAAATAGCGTATACACATAGTTTCGAGAAAGGAAAATTAAATTCTGGTTATCGAATTTCGAATAATTCAATTGATAATAAATTAGAAAACTTAAATGGTCCTTCGAATAATAAAGTAAATTATTTAGAACAATATATCTATTCTGAATATTCTGGAAAAGCGAAAAAGTTGTCATATCGTTTGGGTGTTGGATTAACGAATGTTCATAACAAGAATGAAGATACAAACACAGATACGTGGACGTTTACACCAAAATTAGTATTGGGTTATGAATTAGCGAAGAATCAAAATTTACGTTTTTCAAGTTCATATAAGCCAACAAGTCCTTGGAATTCAGCATTGAGTAAAAACGTGATTCAGGTTGTGGAAAATATTACACAAGAAGGAAATCCGTATTTAACTATTCAGAAATCGTTTGGAAATAATTTAATTTATTCCTTCAATTCAAAATATTTTGATTTAAATACAAATGCATTTTATCATTATACAAAAGATCCGATTAATCAATTGTATTTGCAAAATATCATTAATGGAAATGTAGAAGGGTATAAATTAACGTACGAAAATGCTCAAAATTCGCAACGTTACGGTGTTCAAATTACAGGTTCTATCAAACCTTTCGGAACAGATATTTTAGCTGTTAAAGTAAATATAGCACCAGCAACAGAGCGTTTTAAAACGAAAGATGGTAGAATTTTGAAGAATGATTATATCGGAAATTATTTTGCATTATCATCTGTTTACAAAAACTTTCGTGTAGATTATCAATTTAATATTCCGTATTACACGTTGGGCGGAGCTTTGCTGTACACACAAGAAAACATGAACCATGCTTTTGCGAGTTATAAGTACAATAATTGGACTTTTTCTACTGGAATGTATTGGATTGGAATGCCATCGACTTACAAGCAAAAAACGATGGATAAACAATATGTGGATTATTCTCGTGTAGGGAAAATTTGGGACAACAAATCGATGTTTGTTGTTGGTTTGAGCTTTGATTTTGCTAAAGGTAAGAAAACAAATATCAATCGAAAATTAGAAAATGAAACTGCAGGAGCAGCGACATTTTAATTATAGTTAATTTTATTTACAGAAAGTATCATTTTCTTTTTAGATATGATACTTTTTGTTTAAAATCAAATAACTTATATTTAGTTAATTAATAAAGTTTATGAAGAAATTATTTTTTTTATTTATAATATTTTCAATATCGCTTAATGCACAAATTATTAATCTTAAAATTTTAGATTTTGATAATTTGCCTCTTGATGACGCGGATATTTATTTTAAAACTTCGACAAAGAATTTCATTTCTGATATGGAAGGGAAGGTAGTTGTAGATTTATCAAATGTTAGTGGAAAAGATGAATTAATTATTTCCAAAAAAGATTATCAAGATGTAATTATTAAAGTAGCTGATTTGAAAGCTGATTTGAATGTTAAACTTGAAAAAATTAATGTAATTGAACTAAAAGAGGCTTTTGTATCTAATTTAAAAGTTGAGGATATTCTGAAAAAAGTAATCGATAATTATGAAGCAAATTATAATGTCGAAAAGTATTATTATTTAGTTGATTTTACTCAAGATGTACATTATGATAGTTTAGAAAGAGAGTATATTAATTTGGATTTAGAATTTAAATTTAATAAAGATAATTTGAAGATAAAATCAAGTAAAGAACCAAATAAAATTATTGATGTAAAAAGAGATAGAAAGGTTTATATAGTTTTAAGTGATTATTTTAAAAATATTTCAATTGGGAAAAATTTAAAGCAAATACTCAATAATATTTCTGAAAACAAATATACTGTTAATCAATTGTTGGTTTCAAAATATTCAGAAAATACAGTTTATGTAATTACTTTAGAAAATGAAACAAAGCAAGTTTTATTAACAATAGATAAGTCTACTTTTGCAGTTATTGATTTTATTTCGAAGGCAACTCAAGTGAAAGATAAATATTCAGGTTTAGCTGAAATAAGTTATAAATTCAGACCATATCAAGATAAATGGATATTAAAAGAAAGTTCTGTGTTTTCGAAATTAAATGTTGATTTAGGTAAAGAAACAAATGTTAAAATTGATATTAAATTGAAAGTAGGAGATTTTAGTCTAAATTCTTTCAAAGGTTTTAATAAAACTATTAATCCATATAAAGATTTAAGACTAAATTTTAAAGAATAATAAAAAACCTTCACAAATTTGTGAAGGTTTTTTAGTTTTATAACTCCGCCAAAAATTTCAACGTATCAATATTATCGGCATAATCTGTTAATTTAGGGAATTGAGTTTGCCCAAATTCAACATAATTCGGATTATCTTTCATGTCATTTCCTATCACGCATTGTATTTGATTTTCATTTTCGATCAAATAATTTTTTACATCATTTATATCTTTATAAACTTCAAAATTTACAACTGCAATTGGAGAATGTAAAGCTGTATCTTTTTTCATTAGAACAAAATTATTGTCTAAAAATTCATCTTTTCCTAACAAAAATATTGCACGATTATAATCGTAATTATTTGCATATTTAGGATGGTTAATCACATCACCCCAAGAAAAAATAGCTTCGAATATTTTTGGTAATTGTGCTTCATCTTTTACATAAAGTTTCGTCACATTTCGGCAACCTAATCCAAAATAAATGAATAAGTCGTTACCCAATTTTTTCAATTCTTCATCAGTTTCCGAACCATTCAATACAGCAACCGAAGTTCTATTTTTACGAATAATGTTAGGAACTTTTCCAAAATATTGTTCAAAATAACGTGCCGTGTTATTACTTCCAGTTGCAATAACTGCATCAAAATTTTCTAATCGTTCAACAGTTTGAATAATCAATTTGAAATTTTCATCAATCGAATACAAATATTTTATCGCTAATTTGATTAATTTATCATCTTTAGATGAGGTTTTGATTAACGCATTATTTCCAGAAATAACAACAGAAAGCAAATCATGAAAACCAACCAAAGGTAAATTTCCTGCCATTATAATTCCAACATTTTTTGGTGTTTCAGCAAATGGATAATCTTTCGTCCAAGCCAATAAATTTTCTTCCGTTAAAGCTTCTGCCCAACTTTTCAAGGCTAACGTAATATTATCTTTTGTAAACCAATTGTTGTAGGCTTCTGCATCGCTCACCGCATATTCAGCTTCTTCTTTCCAATTCTCGAATTTTTCTGTCAGTTCCGCGTCTTTAATTGAATCATTATTTATAATAAAATTAAAAAACTGCCCCAATTCGTTAAATGCTGAAATCCTTTGTTCAAATGTCATTTTTTCTGAAAATTAAATGTAATTTTGTAGTTGCAAATGTAGGAAATAAAAAAACAGATACAATGGCTATAATTATTACAGATGAATGTATAAATTGTGGAGCTTGTGAGCCAGAATGTCCAAATAACGCGATTTATGAAGCTGCGGTAGATTGGAAATATTCTGATGGAACTTCTCTTAGCGGAACAATTGTAAACGTAGACGGCGCAACTTTTGACGCTGATGCGGTGCAAGATCCTGTGAGTGATGAGGTTTATTACATTGTTCCCGATAAATGTACTGAATGTAAAGGTTTCCACGAAGAACCACAATGTGCGGCAGTTTGTCCGGTGGATTGTTGTGTGCCTGATGATAACCACGTAGAAAGCGAAGAGCGCCTTTTGAGCAAAAAAGCGTTTATGCACTTAGAGTAAAATCGTCACAACTTTACATATCATAACCTCGACTTTTAGAAGTCGAGGTTATGATATGTTCAATTTTCTAATCACATTTTAATATTATTCTAATCGGATAGTAATACTATTATAGCGTATAGTCTTGTATTTTTGATAGGAAAGATTAAATAAATAAAAACGGATGAATTTTCAGTTGAAATTCAGTGTAAACGAAAAACTATATCTTAAAAATCCAGAAAGTAGCGAAGTTGGAAAAACTATTGTAAAACAAGCAATAGAGCTGATTTTTGAAACAGGATTTGAACATTTTACATTCAAAAAATTGGCGGTAAAAATAAATTCTACAGAAGCTACAATTATCGTTATTTTTCTTCAAAATATAAATTATTGACCTATATTTTGAATTGGTATTGGTCTTACATTGAATTTATTTGCGAATTAAAAACGAAAGAGATTAAAAACTCATTAGAAAAATTAGATAAGATATTAGAGATTATTACACATTATGATAATTCTTGTGAAGAAGTGGAAGATTATAATATAAAGAAGCTTCATACCATTGTAATATCAGAAAGTAGTAAATCTTATCTCGTAAAAGAAGTAGATAAAATTTGTAAAGAAATGGTTTTTGCTCCATTAGAAAGTCTTTGCAAATTTATTGCGGTAATCATAGAAGAAGTTAAAGGAGATTTTCCTTATCCTTTTTCTTTAGCAAGTACATTATTAGAAACTGCGCACGATCAACATTTTTTTAGTGAACATTTACCTAATCTTACAGATAATCATCAAGAACAGAATCACACAGTTTATGTGTTAGATTATTTAAAATATATTACGTCAAACTTTATCAAATAAACACAATGGCATCAATATCAGCAAGCGAACACGGTAGAAAACTGCTTCGCTATATTACAAAAGAGAAAAAAGATGTAACAAATATTTATTTCTATGCAATACTAAATGGACTTGTGTCTTTAAGCATTCCGTTAGGTATACAATCTATTATTGGGTATGTGTTAGGAGCAACAATGGTTACCTCTATTTATATCCTGATTTTCTTTGTTGTAATCGGAACTTTCTTTGTAGGATATTTTAGATTGAAAGTAATTGAAATTATCGAAAAAATTCAACAAAAAATATATGTAGAATTTTCGATGGCTTTCGCAGATAAATTACCTAAAGTAAACTTATCAACTACTAGAAAGTATTATTTACCAGAGTTAATGAATAGATTTTTTGATATTCAGAATTTTCAAAAAGGAGTTTCAAAAGTTCTTTTAGAAATACCAACGGCATTAATCCAAATTCTGTTTGGTATCTTATTATTAGCTTTTTATCACCCTTGGTTTTTAGCATTTGGAGGACTTGTAGTTATATCTATTGTTATGATATTTTACTACACAATGGAAAGTGGAATAAAATCTAGTATAGAAGAAAGTGATAAGAAATATGAAACGGCAGCTTGGATAGAAGATGTCGCAGCTTCTGTAAAAACATTTAAAATACATTCAGAAAAAGGAACGCATCTTATTGGAACAGATGACCGTGTTTCAGATTATTTAGATGATAGAACTTCTCACTTTAAAGTACTAGTTTTCCAATACAAAACAGTAATTGCCTTTAAAGTAATAATTACGTTTACAATGTTAGCTATAGGTACTTACCTTATGTTGGATCAGCAATTAAATATTGGGGCATTTATTGCAACAGAAATTGTTGTTTTAACAATTATGGCCGCTGTAGAAAAGTTAATTGTTAGTTTAGAGAGTTATTATGATATGATTACTTCTTATGCTAAGCTTACTAAAGTAACAGAATTAGACGAAGAAGTTGAAGGAGATATAGAACTTTTATACAAAAAACAAGGAACAACAATTGAGTTTAAAGATGTAGAATTTGCCTTTAATGATAGTCCTAAAATTTTAGACAATATAAACTTTAAACTTCAAGAAAATACATTAACAGTAATAACAGGAAAAACAGGTACTGGGAAATCACTTCTTTTAAATATGTTGGCTGGTTTTTACGAATCGAGCTCAGGAAGTATTCTTTACGATAAAATTCCATTGAAAAACTTAAATAAGAAACATTTCAGAAGTAGTGTTGGACTTTATTTAGAGAGTGCAAAAGTTGTTCAAGGAACTGTTCAAGAAAATATTCTTTTAGGAAATACACAAAGCAATACACAAAGTATTATAGAACTTTCTGATGAATTAGGAATAGAAAATATTTCTAATTTATTTAGTAAAGGTTTTGCAACAGAAATTAGCGAAACAGATTCGGAACTTTTATTTAGTTCTAAAAAGAAAGTACTTCTTCTTCGTTCATTATTAGGAGAAAAGAGATTATTGCTTTTAGAGAATCCTATGAGCGGAATGTCAGATCAATTTCAAGAAAAAATGATTGAGTATTTAAATGGCTTAAAAAAGCATACAACTATTGTTGTTGTGTCGTCGAATAATAAGCTTATCCGATTTGCAGATCAACATCTTCATTTAGAAGATGGAACACTTAAAGTTATTTCATAAAAATTAAAGAAAATGCAACTAAAATCATTCGATAAAATATATCAAATTCGTAAAAAATCGAGAGTTAAAAGATGGTTTTTATTCATTCTTTTAGCCGGAATTGTTACGTTGTTTCTTCCTTGGACACAGAATATAAAAGTTAAAGGAAATGTTTCATCTTTATATCAATCTCAGCGTCCACAACAATTAAATTCTCCAATTCCTGGACGAATTATTAAATGGAATGTAAAAAATGGAGATTATGTTTCTAAAGGAGATACACTTTTACAACTATCTGAGATAAAAGAAGATTACATGGATCCTTTGTTAGTACAGCGTACAGAAGAACAAGTGGATGCAAAAATAGGCGTAAGAGAATTTTATAGAGCTAAAGTTGGTACAGCAAAAAATCAATTAGAGGCTTTAAATGCAGCTAGAGATTTAAAATTAAATCAGGTTAAAATTAAAATTAGTCAGTTAAATAACAAATTAGTTGGAGAAGAAGCTGAATTAGTTGCAGCAACAAATGAGCTAAAACTTTCTGAAGATCAGTATGCAAGACAAAAGAAAATGTATGATGAAGGTTTAGTTTCATTAACACAATTTCAACAAAGAAGTATTTCTTATCAGAATTCGATTGCGAAGAAAACAGCTTATGAGAATAAAGTTTCACAAACGAAACAAGAAATCATTAATACACAAATTGAGCAAAATGCTGTAACACAAGATTACAATGAGAAATTAAGTAAAATTGAAGGAGAGCGTTTTCAAAGTATGGGACAAATTGAAGGAAGTGATGGAGATATTGCAAAACTTCAAAATCAAGTTGCGAATTATAAAGCAAGACAAGGTTTATACTTTATTATTGCTTCTCAAGACGGTCAAATAGTTCAGTTGAACAAAGCTGGTATTGGAGAAGTATTAAAAGATGGAGAAAACATTGGTACTATTGTTCCTACGAAAGTAGATTATGCTGTAGAGATTTATGTTCGACCAGTAGATTTGCCATTGGTAAAAGAAGGACAGCGTGTAATGTGTATTTTCGATGGTTTTCCAGCAATTGTTTTCTCTGGTTGGCCAGATTCTAGTTATGGTGTTTTTTCAGGAAAAGTTGTTGCTGTAGAAAGTAATATTAGTCCAAATGGTCTTTTTAAAGCATTGGTTATTGAAGATAAAAATGAGAAAAAATGGCCAACAAAAATTAAGATGGGAACAGGAACACAAGGAATTGCAATTCTTAACGATGTTCCTATTTGGTACGAGTTATGGCGAAATATAAATGGATTTCCACCAGATTACTACGAGGTTGCAAATACAAAAACAACAAAAGATGAAAAAAGTAAATAAGGTATTCCTTGTTTTAGTTTTATTAATTTCTCACTTTAGTTTTGGACAGGATTCTTTAAAAATATCTTCATCAGAATTTATTTCAGTGGTGAAGAATTATCATCCACTGGCTTTAAAATATCAACTTCAGAATAAAATAGCATTGGAAGAAATAACAAGAGCAAGAGGTGGTTTTGATCCTGTTTTAGCAGCAAAATTAGGAGAAAAGAATATTGATGGAACAAGGTATTATGAACAAAAAAATATTGAACTAGGTATTCCGACTTGGTATGGAATAGATATTAATGGTAGTTACAATCATATACAAGGAGATAAATTAAGTAATACAGAAACTGTTGGAGGTTTATTTCAATTTGGTGTAACAATTCCTTTGGCTAAAAACTTATTGTACGATAAAAGAAGAGCAATGTTAGATCAGGCAAAATTTGCACTGAAAATGACAGAAGCTGAGCAAACGGTTTTAACAAACGACCTTCTTTTAGAAGCAGAAAATACCTATTGGGAATGGGTTCAGAATTTTGAAATTTATAAATTAAAATCTGAAATTGTTGACATTAATAAAGAGCGTTTAGATTTTACAAGAAAAACATTAGATTTTGGAGAAGTACCTGCTATTGATACTATAGAAGCACTTTCTCAGTTGCAAAGTTTTGAATTGCAACGACAAGATGCTTTTTTAAATTTTGTAAAAAGTACACAGCAGCTTCAGTTATATTTATGGAAAGATAATCAACAACTGTATGAGCTTACAGCAATGATTTATCCTTCGGATGGATTAGAAAATCATTCAGCTTATTCTGATTTTGAGTTTTTAATTGACGAAGTAGAATCTCAAGAATTAGATGCGCATTCATCTATTTTATATTACAATCAAAAACAAAATATCTTAGAAAGTGAACGAAGATTAAAATTTCAGAGTTTTCTTCCTAAAATAGATTTTACGTATAATTTCTTTACGAAAGAGGGGTACTCAGCCGATTATTTACCATTCTTTGATAATAATTTTCAATATGGTTTAAAGTTAGAAATTCCGATATTTCTACGAGAAGCAAGAGCAAATTATGAAATAGCTAAAATTAAGCTGAATCAGAATGCTTTAGATACTCAGATAAAAAGTAGAGAGTTAGATGTTAAAATAGAGACCTATAAAAATGAAATTTTAAATTTTCATACTCAAATAAATCTTTCTCGAAATAATCTGCAAAATTATAGAAAGCTTTTAGATGCAGAAGAAACAAGGTATGGAATTGGTGAAAGTTCACTCTTCTTAATTAATTCACGCGAAAATAAAGTTATAGATGCTCAAGAGAAATTTATTTCTATTCGAACAAAATTTCTAAAAAGTTTTAATAAACTAAAATGGTTGAAAGAAAATTTTTTAGTTGCAACTACAAATTAAGGCATAATGCCTATTTATTATTTTCGTATTTGTTTGATTTATAATTTATTTATATTGAAAAATATAAGATTAAATTCTTTCAATTACTTGAAAAGTAAAAATTCCACTTCAAAAATGAAGTGGAATTTTTTTATTTATTCTTTAATAATATAGATCCTTGTAATTTATTTGGCACACTAGAATTTAATTCATTCCATTGCGCGAAGAACCAATAACTATCGGACGGTAATGGCGTTCCATTCAAATATTTTCCATTCCAAATAAATTGATTACTTAAAGAACCTTCAAAAATATTTTTTCCTTGTCTGTCAAAAATTCTAAAAACAGGATTTTCTTTGGTTGCTAAGAATGAGAAATCAACTTTATCATTCAAGCCATCACCATTTGGAGAAATAAAAGTATAAAAATCAGGAATAATAAACGTAGAACTTTTTATACATCCCTCTACAGTTTGTATTTCAATTTTATGAGAGCCTTTTGATACATTACTGAATATATTTGTGCTTACCCATTCTAATTCATCTATTCTGTAAAGAATAGGACTATTTCCGTTTATAACATTTACTAAAACATCATTCTTCGTAATATTTAAACTAATTCTTACAGGTTCACAAGGATCTGGAGCAGGAATTGTTTCAAAGGTATTGGTAGAACAAGAAACTGCTGGTCCAACAGTATTCGTAGCAGTTACTTTTACATAGTATGTTGTTGCGTGAGAAAGAGTAGTGGTAAGTGTAAAATTATCTACATCACCAACATTGTAATTATTTAAAATATCATTCCCATCAATAGTTGTTCCTATTGTAATTAGATACGCTGTTGCATCAGTAACTTTATTCCATCTAATTGTAGGAGTTAATGATACATTCTTTTCTCCGTTTGCAGGAGAATTTACAGTTGTACAAGTAGGTGCTGTTGGAATCTTTTCTGTCTTAAATCTATAAATTTGACAGTTTTCCTTTAAAATACCAATAAGTGTATTTTCTGGTTGTATTGAAACACTGTACCAAGTATTTGGTTTTAAGTCTGTAGTTATTCCAGTATAATTTATTGTACTAATAGAAGAATCTATTACCGTAGCTGTAACTACACTCGCTCCAAGTTCATCTGTAATTTTAAGTCTGTATTGACTAGCATTAGCAATTTTATTCCAAGAGATTATTGGTCTTAAGGTTACATTTTCCTCAGTGTCGTATGGCGAAATAATAGTCGGACAGTCGGGGAAAAATAGCTCACGATCAAATGTTAATTCGTAAGCACCTAGATCGACAGAATTTCCGTAATGTCTATTTCTTTTGTCTAAATCATGGAATAGAGAAGTAGCCCCACCAGCAACCTGTTGAAACAATTCTTCTTTACCAGCATTAAGTGCAGGACTAGGAATTTGTAAAGTATAATCACTATTATTATCAACAAAAAGAGGATCAATACCAATTAAATTATTAGAAGCAGAATATTCTTCTATAATATTGTTTGTAATATCATTTGTGAAAGAAGAAGAACCAATCGTTTCTGCTGCAATATCTTTTTTAAAGTCAGTAGATTTAGATGTGTTTAGATAGAAAATACTATTTACAACAGTTGTTTTAGAACCATCTTTAAAAAGAATAGCTGAGTTTGTATTTTTTACAAATGTAGCATTCGTTATAGCTAAGATATTTGCATTGTAAATAGCTCCACCATTAATTGATGCTTTATTGTTACTAAATAAAGAACTTAGAATTTTCAATTCATGATTACTTCCATTGTAAATACCACCTCCAATTTTTGCCGTATTATTCATGAAATGAATTCTATTTAAATAAGTTTTAGAAGTAGGTGTTGCGTAAATACCAGCACCATTTTCTTCTGCAGTATTATTAATAAAATAAATGGCAGTTAGATTAATATCGCTATTATCATTGTAAATTCCACCACCATTTCTAGTACTATAATTATTTTCAAAATTTAATTTTGTATCAAATCCAATACTATTTCCTGCAACTTGCTCCATCTCTAAATTAGTATCTTTCATATATAATGCAGCACCATTTAAATAGGACTTATTACCTGAAAAAGAAAAATTATCAATAACAGCTTTTTTAGAATTATTAACATACAATGCACTTGCATTAGTACCATTTGTAGAAGTGTAGTAGCTGTCTTTGAAATCAACAAAATCAAAATAAAAATCATCTACATTATTCACGTAAACAGCACTTGTGTTAGAGATATTAGTGTTTTTTACAATAATGTCTTTAAAATTTAATTTAGGAGTATTGATTACAGATATAGCACTACCTTCCTCTGATCTTGTTGTTAGATTAGCATTTTGAATGGTAAATGTGTTTAATTCAACTGTTCGATTATTCTCAAAACTGAATATTTTTGTTATGTTTTGACCATCGATAGATGTTAGTGTAGCATCACTAGAAACAATTTCAATAGGATTTCCTGTTTCGGGATCAATCTCATAAGAATATCCACCTGTAATTTTCACAGTTTGATAATTATTGAAATTAATCTTTTTATTAGTTTTTAAAATACCTTTGTAAAGTTTAACTTCTATAAAAAATCTATTGGTACTTGAATTTACTAAGTCAGCTAGGTTATCAAAAGACATAGCATTATCCCAGTTAGCTCAAGAACCATTTCCTGTTCTAGCTTCTCGAACATAGTATTGTCCAAATGAAAAATTAATTCCAAATAATAATAGTATTAAGTAAAAATATGTAGAGATAGCCCGCATTAAGTCTAGTTTAAATGTAATCACTAAAAATAAACAAATTATCGGATAAATTGCTTATTTAGAGCTTAGAAAGTATACATTTTTAAAAATAAGACTCTAATAAGTGTATTAAATTATTTTATTTTAATATTATTGATGGAATGAATCGTATATCGTCAATTTAAAATAGTCAATCTATTTACTATATCTCTTTTTTCTAATCCAAAATCCAATTCCAGCGAACAATCCAATAATAGCAGTTGGAACAAGTAAATTAATCATTTGCCAAGTCGATTTTTCTTGTAAAACAGTCGTTTCGCTCAACAAAGGAATCTCTAATTTACGATTGCGTAAAGCCAAGAAATCAGAATCACCTAATAAATAATCCATCGCATTCATTACAAATGTTTGGTTGGCGTATGTTTTCGGTTTTCCATCTGGGGTATCTGGTCGAACCGAAAATTTATTTTCTCCTAATTGCATTGGAATTCCTCTCCACAAAGCATTTTTCAAAACATCTCCGTCCGAAATAACGATCATTTTTCCGTCAGTAGTTTTCGGTTTGAAATTCGGAAATTCTTTACGTTCGTAACGCGAAGCATAAGCCGAATTGAAATTACCTTCTAACAAAACTGCCATCGGAATTTTACCCATTTTATATTCTTCAGGATTTTCGATTTCTACTTCGTTTAATTGAATATAATTTAAAGCAGGTTTCAAACTTGATTGTTCAGAAGAACTTAATAAAACAGTTTGTTTAATATTTGGATTTTTTAATAACTCGATTGGATTCGCAAATTGAAATAAAACATGATCGATCGAACTTGTAATTGGGTTTTCTTCACCTTTAATTCCTAATTCAAAATAAGGCCAATTGTAATAATTGTAACTTGTATTTCCTGCAGTTTCACCATCAGCCAAAACAATTTGCGCCCCATTCATATCCTTGATAACAGCTGGATGAATACGAACACCATAATTGAATAAGAAATCATTTAACTTCAAATCTCTTGGAAAAGCAACGATTTTTCCACTTCGGAAAATAGAATCCATTTCAGCATCGACAGTTTCCACAGCCATCATCATTTTTCCACCATTCATGATATATTGATCCAAAACCAATTTATCCATATCAGAAAAAGGTAATGTAGGTTTTGCGATAATTAAGGCGTCAAAACGTTTCAAACTATCCAAATCAGAAGGTTGTAAAGTAAACGATTTGTTTGCTATTGGATTAAGGTAGATCTCAACATCATATTTTTCTGACAAAGCAGAACCTAATCCTTGAATATTTACTTCTGGTAATTCGTCATGATGAACGATAAAACCAACTCTTTTGCGCTCAAAATTGGTTGATTTCTGAATTTTTTCTGCAAATAAATATTCTAATTTTTCAGTAGATGCTAATGCTAATTTTTCAAATGGAGTAGAAGGGTCATTCACTAAAACCTCCATATAAGTCGATTTGTCACCGTAAGTTAATTTTGCATACGGATAAACATTCAAAATTCCTTTGTCTGTTTTAATTGGAACTGGAGCTAATTTATTTTGCTCTAATTCGGCTTGTCCTAAATCTACAGGATCAACAAAAGAATAAGAAATATTACTATTTTTTTCGCGAAGTTCGTCTAATAAAAATTGAATTTCGTTCTTCAAAATTCTGTAATCACCTGTTAAATCTCCACCCAAAAGAATTTCAATTTTAAGCGGTTGTTTTACATTTTCTACTAACTTTTCGGTTGTAGAAGTTAACGTAAAACGTTTGTCTTTTGTCATGTCAATTCGCGTATAAAAAAATTGAGCAATGATAAAAAGCGCGATAAATGCGATGAAAGTAATTAGATGTTTTTTGTTTAATTTTTTCATGGCACTATTTTTTATTTTCAAGATTAACAATTGAAATTTGATTCAAGATTCCAATCAAAATCAAAAAGTAAAGTAAATCTCGTGTGTCAATAATTCCTTTCAAAAACTGGTTGTAATGTGTAAAACTTCCAATTTTTTGAACATAGAAATCCATCGAACCAAGTAAATTATATGACGCTAAACTTTCGAATCCATAAAAAATAATGAAGCAAAAGAAAACCGCCAAAACATAAGCCATTACTTGATTTTTGGTAATAGATGAAGTAAATAAACCAATTGCGGCGAATAAACTTCCTAGAAAGAAAAGTCCTAAATAACCAGAAAAAATTGTTCCGTAATCTAATTCTTGTTCGGGCATCAAAAATTCTTGCAACGTAATAGTGAACAAGAAAGTTGAAAGTAAACAAAAAACAACAACTGAAACGACTGCTAAATATTTGCCCCAAATAATTTGGTTATTTTTTATAGGTAGTGTGAATAACCACAATAGTGTTCCGTTTGCTTGCTCTTCTGCGATTAATTTCATCGTTAAAGCTGGAATCATGAATAGAAAAATCCAAGGTCCAACAAAGAAAAAACTACTTAAAGAAGCATTTCCAGTATTGAAAACATTGAATTCGTTATCAAAAAACCAAAGGAACAAAACCGAAACGATAACAAATGTTGCGGTTGCTAAATAAGCGTTGAAGCCTAAATAAAAATTGGAAAACTCTTTTTTGAAGATTGTCCACATGTTATTTTTTATTATTACGATTAATTAAACGCACAATAAGCATAAGTATTACACCAGAACCAAAGAAACTGACAATTGACCAATACCAATCTCGTCCAAAATCTGTTTTTTGAATCACAGCAAACACGATAACAAATAATAAAATTGTCGCCAATTCGTTCATCATTCGCAGTTGAACAGAAGTGTATTTGAAAACTTTATTTTGAATTTGTTTCAACGTTCGCCAGCACCAAAAATGATAAATTAATAAAACACTTATCATTCCCAATTTGCTTTTCATCCAAGGATGTTCTAATAGAAAAGGTCTTTTAAAAAGCATATTGATTCCCATAATAATCAAAATAACCAAGGCAGGAGCGGTAATTACATTCCATAATTTTTTCTCCATGTAGGTATATTGATCCTGCAAAATTGATTTTTTTGGTTCTTCCATTTGTTGCGTTTCTGTATGATAAATCATCAAACGAACAATGTAAAATAAACCAGCAAAGTAACTTACCACGAAGATAACGTGTATTGCTTTGTATATTAAATAATTATCTGACATAATAGTTATTGTAAACTCTCTAATACTAAATTTTCTCAGCGTTAATTTTCAAATTCAATTGTAATTGTATCGTTTTTCTTCAATCCCATTAACTGATTTGCACCTCCTGATATCGTTGGATTACTTTTGTATAAAGTAACTTCTAAGAAACCTGCCGAATTAAACAAACACAATGTTCGCCCAAAAGCTTGCACTTCTTTGTTAAAATCTTGTACAACTTCGTTGTAATGTTCATAAATAACAGTAATATCAGTCATCGAGAAATCTTTCTGACGAAGCAAAATTTTATATTTTCTGTCTTGTGCAATTTCATCGAAAAAATCTTTCGAAATATTACTCACAACATTTCCAAAATGATCAATATAAATCACATTTCCTATGATATATTTATCATCGCGATAAATTGGTTTCAACTCATTCAATTGCTTCATTTCGGTACGTTTGTTCCCTAAAAGAGCAGGAACTCCGCCGCGCGCCAAGTGACATGCAACTGGTACAAAACAATTTTTCATTGGAAATAAACTGTCTATTCCTTCTGGATAAGCAGTGATTTCGTAAATTTCTTCTGGTTGATTTTTTTGGCAAATCAAGGATAAAATTCCATTATCTGCACAAATAAAATAATGATGATTGATTAATGCACAAATCGGCTTCTGATAAGGCGTACTTAAGGCATTAATTCCAATAATATGTATAGTTCCGTCGGGAAATTCTTCGTAAGAATTACGAATGATATAGGCAGCTTCAGATAAATCATAGGGATTAACATGATGCGAAATATCTACAATTGTAACATCGGCCAATTCTTTTAGAATTGCGCCTTTAACGCTAGAAACAAAGTAATCTTTGACTCCAAAATCCGATGTTAATGTAATAATTGCCACTATTCTCTAATAATTAGCAAATATATTGTTTATTATTCTTTATTTTTGTGTAAGTGAACCAAAAAAACGATCTCATTTGACAGAAATTAATATTGAATTAGCCGAAATTAATGCTCAAGATTTTTATGGTGCTAATAATGAACATCTAAAAAGAATCAAAGAATATTATCCAAAATTAAAGATTGTTGCTCGCGGAAGAGAGTTAACAGTATTTGGAAATGAAGATGTTCTGAAAGTATTTGACCAAAAAATGCAACGAGTAATTCAGCATATTCACAAATACAATCGACTATCTGATCGCGAACTCGAAATTATTATGACCGAAGATAATAATGAAATGCTTCAAATAAAAAAAGAAGACGAAATTATTGTACACGGTGTAAATGGTAAAATCATCAAACCTCAAACGCCTAATCAACAAAAGCTGGTACAAACTGTTTACAACAAAGACATGGTGTTTGCAATTGGGCCTGCTGGAACGGGAAAAACTTATACTGCTGTTGCGTTGGCGGTACAAGCGTTAAAGAACAAAGAAGTTCGCCGAATTATTATGACACGTCCTGCCGTAGAAGCTGGCGAGAATTTAGGTTTTTTACCAGGTGATATGAAAGATAAATTAGATCCATATTTACAACCTTTGTATGATGCTTTGAAAGATATGATTCCGTTCGAGAAACTTTCGTCTTATACCGAAAAAGGAGTGATAGAAGTAGCGCCTTTAGCATTTATGCGTGGTCGAACATTGGACGGAGCTTTTGTAATTCTTGATGAAGCGCAAAACACAACCTATGCTCAGATGAAAATGTTTTTGACGCGTATGGGAAAAAATTCTAAGTTTATTATCACAGGAGATCCTGGTCAGGTCGATTTACCACCAAAACAAAAATCTGGTTTACGTGAGGCGATTAATATATTGAAAGATGTAAAAGATATCGGATTTATTTATTTGGATGATAAAGATGTTGTTCGACACAAAATTGTTCGCGAAGTCTTGAAAGCTTACAAAGTGAGTGAAGATAAAGAGCGAGAGAAAATAGATATTAAAAAATAAATCAAAAAGCCAATTGTTTCTAAGAGCAATTGGCTTTTCGATTTAATATTTATGGCAGAATATTAAATTATTCTTTTAGTGGATTAGTTTTTAAAGTAAAACCTAAAATGTTAAATACTAATCCTATTGGCAAAATCATTCCTGCAATTAAGCTCATTCTATTAGAATCAGAAAATTCTAAGATTAATAAAATTGAAGTTAATATTAAAACTAATCCCGTTATATATAATATATTTTTCATTTTATTATAAATTGTAATTCAATCAAATATAATGATTTATTTCTGATTTTGTAAAAAAATATTCGATTCTAAAATCAAGTTCAGAAAGATAATTTTGATAATGCGAATCAAGTAAATGTGATTCTGACAAAAGGGGAAATCTGAAATAAACTTATAACTAACAACTCAACACTTAAAACTTTTTCACATCAACCAACCTTTTTGTAATTTGTTGCATCTAACTTACAAATCAAACAATATGAAAAAGTTATTTTCTTTTTTCTTTGTTTTTGTTGGAATGTTTTTTTCTACAAAAATAAATGCGCAAGATATTCGAATCGGATTTCCGCGTATCGAAATTGGTGAACGCCCAGACGAAAATTCTGTGAGTTTGCAATCGATGAATGTGCAAGTTGAGATTTTTGGAAATTTGGCCAAAACGACAACAACTTTAGTTTTTACAAATTCATCAAGTCGAAATCTTGAAGGGAATTTAGTTTTCCCTTTGCCCGAAAACACGACTGTTAGTGGATATGCAATTGATATTAATGGAAAATTGCGAAATGCAGTTCCTGTTACAAAAGTGCGTGCGGTTGAGGTTTTCGAAAGTATTCAGAAGCAAAATATCGACCCTGGAATCATTGAAAAAGTAGAAGGAAATAATTTTCGAACTCGTATTTCTCCGATTCCAGCAAAAGGTTCACGTACGATTCAGTTGTCGTATTACCAAGAATTGAAATTGGATAAATCGTCGTATCAATATCATTTGCCATTAGATTCTTCGAAGAAGATTGCGAAGTTTAATTTGACAACAAAAGTGTTCAATGCTGCTGGAAAACCACAATTGGTAGAAACGCCAGATGGTTCGTTCAATTTTTCGGAAAATAGTAATATATATGAAGCAAATTTGTCGAAAACAGATTTTACACCTAAAAAATCATTGATTATTAATCTTCCGAAATCGCCGAATAATGTAGAATCTTTTGTTCAGAAAAATGTAGATGGTTCGTTTTATTTTTATGCGAATTTATTGGTTGATGCAAAATCTCAACCTAAAGTTTGGTCGAAAAATATCGGAATAATTTGGGATAATTCGTTAAGTGGTTTGAAACGAAATCATCAAAAAGAATTAGAATTTTTAGATAAAATTATTTCTCAACAAAAAAATCTAAATATTGAAGTTTCGTTGTTGAATATTTCTTTGGAAAAATCGAGATTGTTTCAAATTAAAAATGGTGATTGGTCAGAATTGAAAAAATATTTGGAAAATGTGACATATGATGGAGGAACAAATTATGCAAAAATTCTTCCAACAAATCTGAAAGCAGACGAATATTTATTGTTTTCGGATGGAATTTCATCTTTTGGCTCGAATATTTTTAACATAGATAAACCTTTTTATACGATTGCGTCTTCGCCGACTTCTAATTATGGTGTTTTGAAAATGATTGCGCAAAAAGCTGGTGGAAAATTCATCAATCTTAATGAAAATTCTGTAGAAAATGCGTTCAAACAAATCAATGAAAGTTCGGTTCAATTCTTAGGAATTATCAACAATACAGCAGGAGAAGTTTATCCTATTTCGACAAATGATGTGAGTAATGGAATTTCGATTGCGGGAATTTCTCAGTATCCAAATGCAAAATTAACGATGATGTTTGGACGAAATGGAAAAGTGGAATTCAACAAAGAATTGGATTTGAGTAAAGCAACTCAAAATCTTGAAATCAGTAAAATTTGGGCGCAAAGTAAAGTGAATTATTTGGAATTGAATCCAGAGCAAAATAAAACAGAAATTGAAGAAATTGGGAAACAATTTTCGATTGTAACATCGAACACAAGTTTGATTGTTTTGGAAAATGTTTCGGATTATGTAAAGTATAAAATCAATCCACCAGCAGAATTGCAAAATGAATTTAATAAATTATCGAAACAAGGTTTTGAACAAAAAGAAACTCGAAAAGCTGATTTGTTGAAAAATGCAATTGCGAAAGCAAAGGAATTGAAAGAGTGGTGGAAGAAAGATTTTAAATATGTAAAACCGAAATATCCAAAACCTGTTGCGGATTCTGTTTTAGTTTCAGTTGCATTAGAAGGAAGAGCGGAAGGGATTGCAATTGAAGAAAGAGAAGTTTCTGCAGATATACAAGCTGTTTCTGTTACAGCATATGGAACAACTAGAAGAGAAAGTAGAGCGAGTAGTGCAAATATGCTTGTTACAGATAAAAAAATGAAGGATGTATCATCAGCTTCGGTTCCAGAAATTAAAATAGTTAATGTAAAATCGGATAAAGAATATATGAAGTTGATAGAAGCATCTAAAAATCCATATCAAACTTATTTAGATTTGAGAAAAGATTATGCCGAAACACCTGCGTATTATTTTGATGTGGCAACATTTTTCTTTCAGAAAAAGGAAAGAGAAACTGGTCTTAAAATTTTAAGCTCGATTGCAGATTTAGGATTGGAAGATGCCGAATTGTATAAAATGTTAGCATACAAATTGAAAGAAATTGAGGAATATCAAACCGAATTATTTATTACGAAAAAAGTATTAGATTGGCGACCTTTTGATGCGCAAAGTTATCGAGATTATGCGTTGGCGTTACAAGATAATGAGCAATATCAATCGGCTTTAGAATATCTGTATAAAGTATTAACGAATGATTATTCAGTAGAAATTGCCAATCGTGATCGAGATATTACGGAGATTATTGTTCCTGAAGTTAATAATTTGATTTCGCTTCATCGAAAAGAATTGAATTTATCGAAAATTAATAAAGATATCATTGTTGATATTCCGGTTGATATTCGTGTGGTGATGAATTGGAACAAAGATATGACAGATATTGATTTGTGGGTGACGGATCCAAATGGCGAAAAATGTTTCTACGGACATCGTACAACTGCGATTGGTGGACGAATGAGCGAGGATGTGACGCAAGGTTTCGGACCAGAACAATTTATGTTGAAAAAAGCGATCAAAGGAAAATATAAAATAGAAACGAATTTTTTCGGAGAAAGACAAATGAGTATTTCTGGGCCAACAACTATTTCGGCAGAGATTTACTTGATGTATAGCTCAGGAAAACAAATGAAGAAAATGATTACTTTCCAGAATAACAAGCCAAATTCTGGCGGCGAAGGAATTTTGGTTGGTGAATTTGAATTTTAGTAAATGGAAAAGGAATCTTGAAAGAGATTCCTTTTTTTTGCATAACGCATAATTTATCATTAACAATTAAACTCACATCCACTGATTTCGATCCAAACTTCTATACTGAATAGCTTCACTAATATGTTTTGAAAGAATAGTTTCAGAATTATCTAAATCTGCAATTGTTCGTCCAACCCTAATAATTCGATCATACGCACGAGCAGAAAGATTTAATTTTTCCATAACAACTTTGATTAAATGCTTCGAATGATCATCTAAATCACAAAAAGTATCCAACTCTTTTGGTCCCATTTGCGAGTTGTAATGGACTTTTGTATTTTCAAATCGTTTGGTCTGGATATTTCTTGCATTAATGACACGTTCACGAATCACAGCACTTTTTTCGCCACGACGTTCTTGCGACAAATCATCAAACGGAACAGGATTCACTTCGATATGTAAATCAATTCGGTCCAAAAGTGGTCCAGAAATTTTATTCATATAACGTTGCATTTCCGCTAAAGAGGAAGTGTTGTTTGGGTCATCCATAAAATAACCGCTCGGACTTGGATTCATAGAAGCTACTAACATAAAACTCGCAGGATAATTCACAGTGAATTTTGCCCTCGAAATTGTGACTTCTCGATCTTCCAAAGGTTGACGCATAACTTCTAAAACAGTTCGCTTAAATTCGGGTAATTCATCCAAAAACAAAACACCATTATGCGCCAAAGAAATTTCTCCAGGTTGTGGATAAGAACCACCGCCGACTAAGGCGACATCCGATATAGAATGATGTGGACTAGAAAAAGGACGACTTACAATTAATGATTTGTTAGATAATTTTCCAGCAACGCTATGAATTTTTGTTGTTTCGAGCGCTTCTTGTACGGTCATTTTCGGAAGAATTGAAGCAATTCGTTTGGCTAACATTGTTTTTCCACTTCCTGGAGGACCGATCAAAATAATGTTATGTCCTCCTGCAGCAGCGATTTCCATCGCACGTTTTACATTTTCTTGACCTTTTACATCAGCAAAATCGAAAGGATAATTATTCATTTCACTAAAAAAATAATCATCTAAATTAACTTGATGAGGTTGTAAAATGATTTCTTCGTTAAAATAATCAACAACTTCTCTGATGTTATTAACCGCAAAAACATCGATTCCTTCTACAACAGCTGCTTCGTCTGCATTTTGTTTGGGTAAAATAATTCCTTCGAAACCTTCTTCTTTTGCTTGTATTGCAATCGGCAATGCACCTTTTATAGGTCGAAGTGAACCATCTAGCGATAATTCGCCCATCATTATAAATTTATGGAGTTGTTCAGAATTTACTTGCTCCGAAGCTGCTAAAATTCCAATTGCGATTGGTAAATCATAGGCAGAACCTTCTTTTTGTAAATCTGCTGGCGCCATATTAATCGTGATTTTTTTACCAGGTAATTTCAAATTAGAATTTTTTAGTGCAGCATTTATCCTAAAATTACTTTCTTTTATTGCGCTATCGGGCAAACCAACCAAATGATACCCGACACCTTGATCAATATTAACTTCCACAATAATTGTTTTTGCGGAAACTCCGAAAATAGCACTTGCAAAAATTTTCACTAACATAAAATATTTTTTTATAAATTTACTTCCTTTTTCTATTGAATAAAATAGCTGAGAGGATTTAAGTATTTAATAATTAATTAAATAATACACTTTGGTGTAAATTCTATATGAAAAAAGAAAAATATTCTTTTGAATTTGAACGATTCGAGAGTAAATCTGAGCTTGCAGCAGAACAAAAAAAAGTAGTAGAAGAGGCTTATGATATTTCGTTGAATGCATATGCGCCTTATTCTAATTTCAATGTTGGTGCATCTGTTCAATTAGAAAATGGAGAAATTTTTTCGAGTTCAAATCAAGAAAATGCTTCGTATCCAGTCGGGACTTGTGCCGAAAGAGGTTTATTGGCTTATGTAAATGCAAACTTCCCAAATATTAAGATTGAAAAATTGGCTGTTTCTACGCCAAATGTCAATTATCCATTGCCTCCATGCGGGATGTGTCGTCAATATATTTTAGAGATTGAAAAGAAACAATCGCAACCAATCGAAATTATTTTATCTGGAAAAGAAGGTGATGTTTTGGTGATAAATTCTGCTAAAGATTTGCTTCCATTGCATTTTACTGATGAATTTTTAGGGTAGCAATTTTGTACACTAAATAGATTAGTTTAAATTTGTTCCAACGGAATTGTGCAATTATGGAAAAATTAACGCAAGAAACGTACCTACAATGGTATCGTGATATGACTTTTTGGCGTCGCTTCGAAGATAAGTGTCGTTCATTATATTTAAAGCAAAAAATTAGAGGTTTCTTACATTTATACAATGGACAAGAAGCTTTACCAGCTGGTTTTATTCATGCAATGAAACCTGGTGTAGATCATGTGATTACTGCTTATCGTTGTCACGTTTGGCCTATGGCTTTGGGTGTAGATCCAAAACGTATTTTGGCTGAATTATGTGGTAAAGAAACAGGAACTTCTCATGGTTTAGGAGGATCTATGCACGTTTTCAGTAAAGAACATAATTTTTATGGTGGACACGGAATCGTTGGTGGACAAATTCCATTAGGAGCAGGAATTGCTTTTGGTGATAAATTCTTCAACCGCGATGGTGTTACAATCTGTTTAATGGGAGATGGCGCAACTCGTCAAGGGACATTACATGAAACATTTAATATGGCGATGAACTGGAAATTACCAGTTGTTTTTGTTTGCGAAAACAATCAATACGCTATGGGAACTTCTGTTTCTCGTACTGCTAACCACGAAGATATTTGGAAATTAGGTTTAGGATACGAAATGCCTTGTATGCCTGTAGATGGTATGGATCCTGTAAAAGTTGCAGAAGCAGCTTACGAAGCTATTGAAAGAGCGCGTCGTGGAGATGGACCAACTTTCTTAGATGTACGTACATATCGTTATAGAGGTCACTCTATGTCTGATGCTGAGCCTTATCGTACAAAAGAAGAGGTGGAAGAGTACAAACAAGAAGATCCAATCTTGAATGTTGAGAATCATATCTTAGTAAACAATTGGGCAACTAAAGAACAATTAGATGCAATTATTGATGAAGTAAAAGTGATGGTAGAAGAATGTGCAGAATTTGCAGAAAACTCTAACTATCCAGAAGAACACGTAATGTATGATTATATCTATTCAGAAGAAAATTATCCATTCTTAGATAAAATCGAAAACAACTAAAAACCATGGCAGAAATTATTACAATGCCTCGCTTAAGCGATACAATGGAAGAAGGAACTGTTGTAAAATGGCACAAAAATGTAGGAGATAAAGTTGCTGAGGGTGATATCTTAGCAGAAATCGAAACAGATAAAGCAATCCAAGAATTCGAATCAGAATTTGACGGAGTATTATTATATCAAGGTGTTGCAGAAGGTGTATCAACAAATGTTGATGAGATTTTAGCAATCATCGGAAATGAAGGAGAAGATATTTCAGGTTTAATTGGAGGTGGAGCAAAAGCAACTACTGAAGTGAAAGAAGAAAAATCAACTCCCAGCGAAACAAAAACAGAAGAAGCAAAACCTGTTGCAGAAATTCCTGCAAATGTGGAAGTAATTACAATGCCTCGTCTTTCTGATACAATGGAAGAAGGAACTGTAGTTGTTTGGCACAAAAATGTTGGAGATCAAGTTGCGGAAGGTGATATTTTAGCAGAAATTGAAACAGATAAAGCAGTGCAAGAATTCGAATCAGAATTTGATGGTGTTTTATTATATCAAGGAGCTAAAGTGAACGAGCCTGCACCAGTAGATTCTGTTTTAGCAATTATTGGTGAAGCTGGTACTGACGTTTCTGCAATTGTAGCAAACGGAGGTAAAGTTGCTGCACCAGCAGTTTCTACAGAAGTTGTTGATGACGAAAAACCAGTAGTTGTACAATTAGATGTAAATAATAAGGTTGAAGAAACTTCTTCTTCTGATCGTATTTTTGCATCGCCATTAGCAAAAACAATTGCAAAAGATAAAGGAATTAATTTAGCAGAGGTGAAAGGTTCTGGTGATAATGGACGTATCGTGAAAAAAGATATCGAAAATTATCAACCATCTGCTCAACCAAAAGCGGAAGCAAAATCTGAATCAGTTAAACCAGCTCAAACTTTTGTTTCTGGAGAAGATAAAGTGATTCCAAATTCTCAAATGAGAAAAGTTATCGCTAAACGTTTGGCTGAATCTAAATTTACAGCTCCTCATTATTACTTAAATGTAGAGTTGGATATGGATAATGCGATTGCTGCGCGCAAACAATTAAACTCGGTGCCTGATACGAAAATTTCATTCAACGATATGATTGTGAAAGCATGTGCAATGGCTTTACGCAAACATCCAGCTGTTAATTCTACTTGGACAGATACAGAAATTATTCAACATGGAGATATCAATATCGGTGTGGCAGTTGCTGTAGAAGATGGTTTATTGGTTCCTGTTGTTAAAAATACAGATCAAAAATCATTTGCTCAAATTTCTGCTGAGGTCAAAGATTATGCAGGTCGTGCAAGAGATCGCAAATTAAAAGCAGATGAAATGGAAAAATCAACATTCTCTGTTTCAAACTTAGGTATGTTTGGAATCGAATCATTCACATCGATTATCAATCAACCAAACTCTTGTATCCTATCAGTTGGTTCAATTATTCAAAAACCAGTTGTAAAAGACGGACAAGTTGTAGTTGGTAACACAATGAAATTATCTTTAGCTTGTGATCACAGAACAGTAGACGGAGCAACAGGTGCACAATTCTTACAAACATTAAGAATGTACATCGAAAATCCTGTTACAATGTTAGTGTAAGCTAAGATTTAATATATTTTTTTAAAGACCATTCATCGAATGGTCTTTTTTTTGTTATAGATTTTATGAATTTGTATCTTTAATCTCTAAAGTAATTAATTTAATGAAGCAACTAAAATTCTACTTTAATATTTTAAAACAGACAATTGTTGAATTTGGTGAGGACCGAATTATGAAATTGAGCGCTTCGTTAACTTATTACGCATTGTTTTCACTTTCACCATTAATTCTGATTGTAATTTCCAGTGCAAGTTTATTCTTTAAGAAAGATGCTATCGAAAACCGAATGTTTTATGAGCTTAAAAATATTGTTGGTCCAGATGTCGCTTTAGCTGTACAAAATTTTGTTACAAATTCTACCATTTCAGGAGATAGTTCGCTTGCTTTATATATAGGTATCGGAATTTTGATTTTTGGTTCTACAACAATGTTCACCGATATGCAAGATAGTCTCAATCTTATTTGGCGTGTCGAAGCAGTTCCTCGTAGAGCTTGGTTGAAATTTGTAATAAATAGAGGGCTTTCATTTTTGATTATCCTTTCATTAGGAATAGTTTTAATAGCAACAGTAATATTAAATAGTATATTAATGAGTTTTGGAGAAGAAATTTTCAGTCTTTTCGAACTCGATACCATTATGACGAAGACCACAGTTATTCTTCTTAATAATACATTGAGTATTTCAATCTCGATTTTGATATTTTATATTCTCTTCAAGATTCTTCCCGATGCACGTATCAAAGCAAAACAAGCTTTTGTAGGAGCGTTTTTTACGGCGATTCTATTCTTTATTGCAAAATATTTAATTGGTATTTATATCGCAAACTCCAAATATTCTACCATTTTTGGATCGGCAGGTTCGTTGGTTATTCTTTTGTTGTGGATTTATTATGTTGCAACAATTCTATATTTCGGCGCAAAATTCACAAAAGTATTTGCCGAAGCCAAAGGTTACCCTATTATTCCAAAACGAAATGCGAAGCTCAGAAAAGTATCGTTTATTGATTATCAACTCGATAAAAAAGATTATGAAAGTATAGATTAGTTACTAATTTATTTCGCTTCTCGAAACCTCTCCCGAGCCCATAACCCAAAAGTAGCCGCTGCCTATTTGTTTGATTCAGCAAATATTCACCGCCTAATCATTTCATACAGTGAAAATACAAAACTCGAGTGTAATGATTCACCATTTTTTTTCAACTCGAACTGTCAACAAAATTAAAACTCTTGAAAAACAATTGTACTTTTCGTCAGTTCGAGTGAAAATCTCTGATTTTAGTATCGGGAACTTAGACGAATTGCTGTCAACTTTCAACCGTCCAAAAAAAGTATTGTATACACTCTACTGCCACTATGTTGCCTTCATCCTGCCTTAAAGTAGGGAGTAAGCTGCAATTACGAATTGAGGATATGGCTGATTTTTTACAAAACTTAAATCAAAATTATGATTAAAAATATTAGTTTTACCCGTTGTGCATTTTGATTACTAAATAATAAAGTTGTTCATTTGATTGAAAATCAGTAAATTGTTTTAAGTACAAAACATTTACAATGAACAACTTACTTACAAATTATGAAAGAATATTATAAGTTCTACGAAAATATCCACAGATACACTTTTAATTTATCAACGTAGAAGACCTAAACTTTTTGATTTATAACTCATAAATCTTGTCTTAACAGCTAAATTTATGGGTATTGATAGTGAAAATCATTTATTTCGAAATCTTCCTAAAGCGCTAAGTTGTAAAATTGAGCGTAGTATTTACAATCGTAGAAAACGAAGATTATCAGAGCAAATTAATAATATTCGACTCAAATTAGCGAAAGAATTTAATGAATTTAAAAATTGTTTTATCGTTGATATTATGCCGTTGGAAGTTTGTGAAATAACAAGAATTAATCACTCTAAATTTTGCAAAGAGCATCAGTTTTGTGCACCAAATAGAGGTTTTAGTGCTTCTCAGCAATTGTCTTTTTATGGCTATAAACTTCATGCTGTTTGTTTTTTAAGAGGTGTTTTCTAGAGTATTGATATTAGTCCCGCATCTGTTCATGATATTTATTTTTTGAAAGATATAAAATCTCAACTATCAGATTGAGTGCTACTTGGTGATAGAGATTATTTGTTACAAACAATTCAAATTGATTTATTTAATGAAGTTCATATACAATTAGAAACACCGAAAAGATCGAATCAAAAAGATTACAAACCTCAGTTTTATTCATTCAAAAAGTATCGAAAAAGAATTGAAACTTTTTTTCTCAACTATGCGATCAATTTATGATTATACTCAATTATGCAAAGACTTTTGAGAGGTTTAAAACCAGAATTCTAGCTAAAATTACTGCACAAACATTGAATCATTACATTAATTAATAAAATATACTTAAATCGAAATATTAACAACTTAAAAACTAATATTACCTAAATGCACTACGAGTTAAAACTAACATTAGTAATTT